>JAJDEK010000410.1 GCA_029259875.1 Planctomycetaceae bacterium | reverse complement strand
TTTGAATCTATTTCAATCAACTCAAAAAAAATCTGATCAGAGTGATCAAGATCGAGCTGTTGACCGTTTTCGTCAGAAAGTGCGCACCGAATCGGAACCATCTTCTGGAACACAGGAGCATGGTGATTACGATGAGGCTGTCTCTCGCTTGCAGCAGAAACTACTTCATTCCTCCCGACAATCTCTGAACGAAAATTCGGAGTCCGGGCATGCTTAGGCAGGAGAAACAGCAAATTCGGATCAACGGTTATGTCGCTTTGTTATTAAAGACGGCAGTAAATACGGTGATCTTTAGCTTAGTGTTGATTCTTGGCGCAGCAACTGTACAAGCTCAGCCCTCGGCGGTTAATCAAGCTTTCTCCAATCAGGGAACTGCTAATCAAGATTCACAAGTATCTCAGGGCCCGACAACATTCACACAACAGCCGACAGAAAATAGTACCTCAGGTGTGCCAGAGATACTGAATGTCGAAGAGATGACATCTCCTCAGGGACTAAATTCGACTCTGAAAGTATTTTTATTATTAACTGTGCTGAGTCTGGCACCTTCCATTCTCATCATGACCACGAGTTTCATTCGGTTTGTCATTGTATTTGGTTTATTGAGGCAGGCGTTGGGAACGCAGCAGCTACCGCCGAATCAGGTACTCACATCTCTTAGCCTGTTTTTGACAATTATGGTGATGGCTCCCATTTGGGAAAAAGCATACGAAGAAGGAATCGTTCCCTATACAAATCAAACTCAACAGACTCCGGTTTCTTTGGAAGATGCGTTTCAAAAAACCGTAGCACCGCTGCGGAAATTCATGAGCGATCAAATTGAGTTGACTGGAAACAGTGATACGGTTTGGATGTTTTTGGAGTATCAGCAACCGATTCCCGGAACTCCAGGAGCAGAAAATTATCAGCCTCCTCGCGATTATGACGAAGTTCCACTGACTGTTTTATTACCAGCCTACATGATGAGCGAAGTCAAAACAGCTTTCTTAATTGGCTTTCAGTTGTACTTGCCCTTTATTGTGATTGATATGGTCATCAGCTCAATACTCATCAGTATGGGGATGATGATGCTTCCCCCCGTATTGATTTCGCTACCCTTTAAAATTTTATTGTTTGTTTTAATCGATGGTTGGCTGCTGACTGTAGGAATGCTATTGGAAAGTGTCAGGATCGTTGGTTGAATTGGTACGCTACCGTTGCGTCCCGATCATTCTTAGTTACAGGTAATAGGTATGGATACTTCAACGATTCTTGATTTGGGGCGCGAAGGATTGCTGATCATGCTGGAAGTCAGTGGGCCAGTGATGTTAACTGCTGTCGTTGTGGGTTTAGTAATCAGCATCGGGCAGGCAGTTACTCAGATTCAAGATCAAACAATCAGTTTCGTTCCCAAAATTATAATGATGGTATTGGCAGTTCTGTATACATTGCCATGGGTCACCGCATTAATGGTGGAATACAGCACGAATCTGATTAGAGATATTCCGTCCCGCCTTTGATTTCATTACTACTGCTGAAACTGCGAAAAAGAGAAACCAGTGAGTGCACTTCTCGATCAATACTTGATGAATCCTCTACTGCAAGTGGCTCCAGCTCAGGTTTTGCAGTGGGCCATGTTGCAGTTTTACGCTTTCACTTTGGTGGTGGTTCGCATCAGTGGCTTGATGATCATTGGCCCGGTATTCGGTCAGCCAATCTTTCCCACAAATATACGCATTCTGTTGGTTCTCAGTCTTTCAATAATGATCACGCCGACATTGCATGATCAGGTGACTGTTGGTTTTTATGAACTCGACGTAAACCAGAATCAGCGGCTCAGTAAAGATGAGATTCCCACACATTTACAAGACCGCTTTGATAATTTGATTGTCAGTGCTGGACGCCAGGGGACACAGGAATTAACTGTCAACGACTACAAATTTGTGACTAAAATGCCAGCTTCCTTGTTGGATTACATTTGGTCAATTATGGGAGAGCTGACGCTCGGTTTTTCACTTGGGCTAGGGGTCTTCCTCATTTTATTAAGTCTGCAAATGGCAGGTCAGATGGTTGATCAACAAGCAGGGATGGCTTTAGGGGAAGTGTTTAATCCTGGTTTTGACATGAATGCCTCACTCAGTGGTCAGTTTCTTTATTTCGTGGGGATTTCAATTTTCTTAGTTATGGAGCCGATTAACGGTCATCTATTAATGCTTTCCTCTTTGATTGACACATTTCAGATCTTTCCGGTGGGTGAGGGGATCGTTTCCACCAATACACTCGATATGCTGCAAACCATCATGCATCAATCATTAGTGTTGTCGATTAAAGTTGCAGCGCCTTTATTGGCAATTAGTGCTTTGGTTTCGTTGGCGATGGGCTATCTGGGACACACAGTCCCTCAAATCAATGTATTGGTGATCGGGTTTCCGATTCGTGTGGTAGTCAGTATGGTAGTTCTGGTATTTTCATTAACGGGAGTTGCAGACACTGTGGTCGAATCAATTCCGTTGGCGATAGATCAATTAAGTCGCAGCACAGTTATGTAAACGAGATTGAGTCACTACAGATATGGCAGAGAATGATTCAGGAGAAAAAACCGAACTGCCCACAGATCACCGGCGCAATGAAGCCCGTGAAAAAGGGAACATTGCGAAAAGTACCGACTTGAATGCGGCTGGCATGATGTTAGCCGCCGCCGCAGTTCTCTATTTTTTTGCCATTAGTATGAACAGCAATATGAAAGACCTGATGGAGGTCACATTGACGGCACCGGTTTGGCTGCAAATGGAACCGGCAATGTTAGTAGAACGCTGTGAGGCAGTGATCGAGCTATTTCTGGGTGGGACAATAGGAGCCATGCTGACGCTCTTTATCTCTGCCATCTGTTTGAATATCGTTCAAGTCGGTGTTATGATTTCTCCAGATGTACTGCAAATCAAATGGGAGCGGCTGAATCCCATTGAGGGAGCCAAGCGGATTCTTTCTGTTCGTGGGTTGGTAAAGCTGGGCATCAGCCTCGGCAAGATATTTTTGTTGGTTTTGATTGCAACCTGGTTCGGCTATGTCATGTTTCCTGGTTTTCTGGCTTTAATGGGAGCCGCTCCAGAAACCATTATGCACGATATTTTTAGTGCTTCGGTTGAACTGGGGATTCTGCTGGCATTAGCCTTGATCATCTTAGGGGGATTGGATTTCGCGTTTCAGAAATGGAAGCATGAAAAAGACCTGATGATGAGCAAGCAGGAACTCCGCGAAGAGATGAAATCTATGGAAGGTGACCCCTTGATTCGTCAACGACGTAAAGAGGCACATCGGAAGCTGGCAATGTCTCAAGAACTTTCCAAAGTAGAAAGTGCCGATGTGGTCATTACCAATCCGACACATATCTCGGTTGCGATCAAGTACGATCCTGAATCGATGCCGGCACCAATTGTGGTCGCCAAGGGGGCCGGTGAAATCGCCTTCCAGATTCGAAAAATTGCGAATGAGCATGGAATTCCAATTATCGAACGCAAAGCACTGGCACGCCAGATGTATCGCGATGTCAAACCTGGTCAGGAAATTCCCTTTGAGTTGTATGAAGTGTTTGTCGAAATCATGGCCTATGTTTACAATCTGACAGGCAAGACGATGCCAGGTTCAAATTAGCCTTGAGGTAAATTTATGCACTCAAAATACAAGCAGAGTACTACTATTCAAGTGAGCCGTTCTATCGGGCTTTGAATCGATCGTTTTTCGTTAATTTTCAAGAACAAAAACGAGTTTTTCCCATAGTGTGCTCTGGCGTTTGATGCACTTTCTCACCAAGATATTAGATAGTGTGATTAGACGGTAGAATCTGTAGCTTTATGACTTGCTTTAAGGGGAATCAATGCGTTGGGAACATCCGGTTCAGTTCGCATCGCAGAGTGATGTAGGCTTTCGACGGAGGAATAACGAAGATTCTATTTCTGTCCGTATTTGCAAAGACCAGGAGAGTTGGCGCGATCATGGCCACTTCTTTCTTGTCGCTGATGGCATGGGAGGGCATGCCGTTGGTGAATTAGCAAGTAAGATTGCTTCAGAAACTGTGCCGCATACTTTCTTTAAAAATAAACCGGGGCCCGTTGCCAAGTCGTTAAAATCGGCTATTGAAGTTGCCAACCAGGCAATTAATGAACGCGGCATGGCCAATCGTGAATTCATGCGAATGGGAACGACCTGCAGCTCAATTTGTCTCTGCCCTGAAGGAGCGGTAATTGGTCATGTAGGCGACAGTCGTGTTTACCGCGTCCGGGAAAATCGTATTGATCAGCTCACTTTCGATCACAGTCTGCAGTGGGAGTTGATCCGTCAGGGGAGAATGAAACCCGAAGAAGTCTACTTGAATGAGCCTCGTAATGTGATTACGCGTTCGTTAGGTCCGGAGCCAGTCGTAAAGGTAGATATTGAAGGGCCTTATCCGGTGATGGAAGGTGATCGATACATCTTGTGTAGCGATGGATTGACCAGCCATCTCAAAGATGAAGAAATTGGGATGATTGCCAAGTATCTGGAGCCCAGTGATGCCTGCCGGTTGATGATCAATCTGGCAAATTTAAGAGGAGGCTCTGATAACATCTCGGTGATTGTGGTGAGAGTGGGAGAACTTCCCGATGGAAATCTTTCGCAGGAAAGACCTCCGGAACCGGAACCGGAATTGGAGTCAGAGAAGAGCTGGAGTGAATGGTGGTGGTTAGCTGGAGTTTGGGTTGCTTCACTCATGGTAGCAACAGGAATCGTAATGTGGTTGCTCACAAAATTTGACAGAGGGGAGTTTCTGACGTTTGGAGGAATGTCGCTTCTGGTTGTCTTGCTGGTACGGAAATTATTTTCGCAAAGAGAATCCAGTACACACGAGGAATACCTGGATAATAGTAAAACTGTAGAGTGGAAACCCTATCGTTCGGAACGTTTGAAATTTAATACTGATTTTTTGCAATACCTGACAACGATGGAGTCTGAATTGCAGCGCGCTGCAATGGAAGAAGAGTGGACCATTGAATGGTCAGCCCACAATAAAATTTACTATGAAGCCAAAGAGGGGCTAGAAAAGAAAAAGTATTTGAATGCCTTTCGTGATTTTTCTCGTGCGATTGATCTATTGATGACAGGTTTGCATTCCTATCGAAAAGAAATGGTCCATCAGGCCCGTTGGAAAAAGGGTTCTACTCCGCCATCTCGAGAAGACTGATTATCAACCCCAAGTCTGGCTACGTTCACGGTTTTGTTCATGGGGCAAAGTTTGCTAATTTAACATTGGATTTCTACTCCAATTCAGATATGATCCCAATCTAAATTCAGGCGATTCTGAAGGACTTGTGACACGGAGGTCAGTGTGTTCTTTACACAAACAATTAGACGAAAGTTAGGCTTTGGCCTGGGGATTATTTTCTGTATGCTGATTTTGCTGGCATACGGGGCAGTTTCTGGTCTACGATCTTACCACGATACTGTCTCTGAATTTCAATACTCTTTAGATGACCTCCCTAACCGCGATCGACTGATTTTGTCTGTCGTTGCTCTCAATGACCCGCTCCAGAAAATTCTGAACTCTCGTACTGATGAAGCAAGTGCCCATTTTCAACAGAAGTTTGAGCAACAGTTGAAAGAGGTGCATACAGAAATTAAAGATTTTCTGCAAAAAGTGGATCAACTACCCCTTGATCCTGCCGTGAGAAACTGGAGAGGATTGGCCAAGTCACAACTTAGTGAACACGGTCCAGGTATGAAAATACATCAGAACCTATCTCTACGGCAGGTTGATTTGGAAAATTCTAAAGAGAGGCATATAACGGCTCAGCAGATGATTCTTGAAGTGGCGCGCCTCGAAACGGCACTCATGGAGATTCACGATGTTCCCTCCGGAACTAAAGCGGTTTTGAAACGTGCATCGAGTATCTACCGTTCTCGGTTTAATCTGGTCTGGGTGACGTGTCTGGTTGTTTTTATCGCCTTTAGTTGTCTCATCTGGTACGGGTACAAAACTGTACTCTCTCCTATTCAAGATCTTCATGAAGGGGCTCGGATTGTTGCTCAGGGGCATTTTGACCACCATTTCAAGATTCAATCCAATGATGAAATGGCAGAGTTAGCTGAAGCGTTTAACCACATGACAATGCGGTTTAAAGAAAAACGGGATGAATTGAATCACAAAGTCGACGAACGCAGTAAACAACTCGTTCGCTCGGAAAGGTTAGCAGGAATTGGTGTTCTAGCCGCTGGCGTGGCTCATGAAATCAATAATCCTCTGTCTGCTATTTCGATGGCGTCTGAGTCCCTGCAAGGGCGGATGGTTGATTTAAAACCACACTGTGAAGAAGCCGATATTCAAGTTGTCGAACAGTATCTCGGATTAATTCAGAGAGAAGCGATGCGGTGCAAGGATATCACTTCCAAGCTACTCGATTTTTCACGCGGTCAAAATTCAGAGCGAAGTGTCAATGATCTGGTTGGTGTGATCGAGGAGGTTTGCTCGATGGTCAGTTTGATTAAGCATTTGAAAGGGCGGAATGTCCTTTTTGCTAAAAAGAAACCGTGTAACGCGGAATTCAATCCTGCAGAACTCAAACAGGTGATACTTAATATTATGACTAATGCCCTGGAGTCGATGGATGTGGGGGGGACTCTGGAAATTCAAGTTCGTGAAAATATAGACTCGGTGGCACTCATTTTTAGAGATGATGGGTGTGGGATGACACAGGAGGTGAAAGAAAGGCTATTTGACCCTTTCTTTACACAACGGGCTGATGGAACTGGTACCGGTTTGGGGATGTCGATCACACATCGGATTATTAAGGATCATGGTGGAGGGATCGAAGTAGAAAGTGAAGGTCTGGGAAAAGGGAGTACTGTTTTTGTAGAACTTCCTAAAAAATCAAAGGCACAAAATAAGGCAGCATAAATAGTTAAGTAAATTTTATGAAATTAGAATTTTTGAAATTCTCCGATTGCCACAATTTTTAAAATCTGATATCACTCGTCCCTCCCCATGATTGATTCACACAAAGTTAACGATACAGGAGAAAACGGATGTTCTCTGTACAGCATATTGCTTTAAGAATTCCCCTTCCTTATTTCACGCGCATTGTGCAGAGAAAGGTCCTGGATGTAGTTCCGGTTCCGGAGCTACACTATTAAGTTTCTATACTGGAGAAAAAAATGAGTTCGCATGATTCGAACATAATTTCTTCAGAACCTTTCACCTATTCCTTCCTGAACACCATTCGGTTATTAAATTTGTTAAATGGCTTTCTCTTTGGCAGGATGTCAAAGTGGGAAGAAGGAGCACAACTTGAGTAATTCGGTCAATAAATTACGGGTTTTATTTGTCGACGATGAAGCAGCCATTCGTGAAGTGATGCGCATTGAGCTTCCACGTATGGGACATGATGTCACCATTTGTGAAGACGGCCAGTCGGCTTTGGTTGCTTTGGATAAGATCACCTTTGATGCAGCCATTGTTGATTTGCGGATGCCGGGACTCAGTGGCTGGGATGTGGTGGACCATATTAATAAAGTCTCTCCAGAGACCGAGGTTATCATCAGTACCGGTCATGGTAGTATTGATGAAGCCATCCAGGCCATTCGCCGTGGTGCCTATGACTTTTTACCTAAGCCTTGTAAATTAATCGATATTGCAACTGTACTGCAGAAAGTAGCCGATAAGCGTTCTTTACAGAACAAGAATTATGCACTTGAGTCACGACTCAAGCTAGCAGAAGGCCCCTGTCAGATTGTCGGTGAGTCGCCACCAATGTTGCAGGTGAAAAAACTGATCGAAAAAATTGCTCCCACAGATTCCACAGCTCTCATTGTGGGCGAAACCGGAACTGGTAAGGAACTTGTGGCGCGGCGTGTGCATGATTTGAGTACACGTGCATCAATGCCATTTGTACCAGTTAACTGTGGTGCTCTGCCTGAAAACTTGGTGGAGAGTGAGTTATTCGGACACCGCAAGGGAGCATTTACCGGAGCAGACACTCCTCGCAAGGGTTTGATCGAAATTGCCAATGGTGGTACGTTATTTTTAGACGAATTAGGTGAGTTAGATAAAACAATGCAGGTTAAACTGCTGCGTTTTCTGGAGTCAGGCGAAGTGCGGCGTGTTGGTGATAGCGAAACATTTCATGTCGATGTTCGAATTGTTTGTGCGACGAATCGGGATCTACAGGAGATGGTAAATGAAGGGACTTTTCGTGAAGATTTATATTTTCGTGTGAATACCTTCGAAATTCGTCTGCCTGGATTACGGGAGCGTAAAGGGGATATCCCAGAAATTTCCCGCGTGTTATTGAAACGACATTTGAAAAAAGATTCCATTTCCCAAGATATTCTTGCACCGGAAACCGTTGAGATTTTGCAGGATTATGATTGGAAGGGCAATGTTCGAGAATTGGCGAACGCGTTAGAGCATGCAATCATTCTGTGGGATGGTGTTCAGATTGTGCCAATGGATTTACCATCTAATCTCACTAGAAATTCCGTGATTCCGATTACTGGTTCCTCATCAGTAAATTGGACAGAGGGTACTCAGGGAAAAACATTACGTGATATCGAAATGGAAGTGATTTATCATGTGCTCGATAAGCATGATGGTGACAAGCCTAAATGTGCAGCCGAGTTGGGAATTGCTCTGAAAACGCTTTATAACAAGCTGAATCAGTATCAAACTCGGGCCGCTGGCTAATAAGGAGCTTCCGCGCATAAAAAAACGCCCTGATAAAATACCAAGGCGTTTTTGGGAAGTATCCAAAATTATGGATCAGTCTGAATTCGAATTAACTGTGTCGTCTTTTGAGCGACTTCCTAGTATTTTCGAATCACACCAGTGACAACTCCAAGAATATCAACATTTTTGGAATAAATTGGTTGCATACTGGAATTTGCTGGTTCAAGGCGAATACGATCACCTTCAGAATAGTAACGTTTTAGTGTGGCTTCTTGGCCATCAACTAAAGCAACAACAATGTCGCCTTCTTTACAAGTGTTTTGTTTGTGGACAACGACGTAATCACCATCGGCGATTTGATCTTCGATCATCGAGACGCCTTTGACTTTCAAGCAGAACTGATCATCTGGATCGAATAATGGTCCAAAATCAATATGCTCGTCATCCTGCACAGCAAGAACCGGGCTCCCTGCGGCAATTTGTCCTGCCAGTGGAAGACGTGTTCGTTTCTGTGAGTGATCACACAGTTGAATGGCTCGTGACATATGAGATTCGCGGGTAAT
>JAJDEK010000409.1 GCA_029259875.1 Planctomycetaceae bacterium | reverse complement strand
GAAGAACGCTACCGCGGAGTTCGTGCGCCGCATAAAATCAAAGGAGGCGTTTCGGGATGTGTTCGTGAATGTGCAGAAGCACAGAGTAAAGATTTTGGACTCATCGCGACAGAAAATGGTTATAATCTCTATATCTGCGGGAACGGAGGTGCCAAGCCGCGACATGCCGATCTTTTTGCATCGGACCTTGATGAAGAAACCTGTATTAAATACCTGGATCGATTCCTCATGTTTTATATTCAGACAGCAGATAAGCTAACCCGTACTGCGGCCTGGCTGGAAAAACTGGAAGGCGGAATTGAGTATTTAAGAGAGGTTGTCATCGAAGACAAACTGGGGATTTGTGAAGAACTCGAAGCCATGATGCAATCATTGGTTGATAGTTACCATTGCGAGTGGAAAGAAGTGATCAACAATCCGGAGAAAAAACGGTTATTTAACCAATTTGTGAATACCGAAGATCACCAACCCTCAATCGAATTGATTCCACAGCGTGGACAGCAGCGCCCCGTGGACTGGGCTCCCGATTTTATTCCGATTGATGATCTCAAACCGTTGGTCAAATCTGTTGAAGATGATGCCCAAAAGATGAGCGATCAACCTCGAGAATGGGTCTGTGTCGGAACCGTCAATGATTTCCCGGCGAATAGTGGGGCTACTGTAAAATATGGCAACTCACAAATCGCAGTTTTCAATTTTACCAGTCGTGGCGAATGGTATGCTTGCCAGCAAATGTGCCCCCATAAACAGGCAATGGTATTATCACGCGGAATTATTGGTGATACTCAAGGTATTCCCAAAGTCGCTTGCCCTTTACATAAAAAATCATTTTCTCTAGAAAATGGCTCTTGTTTGAGCGGTGAGCAGAATTATTCTGTGAATGTGTTTAAAGTAAGAGTAGATGAAATGCAGAATGTGTACTTGGAACTCCCCGAGGAAAAAGTACTTGACGAATTATTGAATCAGGTAGAATGTGCTGGCGCTCACTAAGCACAGGTTTTTAAATGGTTTTATCTCAACAACAAAATTCAAAAAAACAAGATGAGCAGCTTGTCGCACTCCCTGTGGTTCAAGTGATACAGGAAGCTGACGAAGTTCGTACTTTTCGACTGGACAACTCGGAGGGGCTATTCCCCCTGCATAAGCCAGGCATGTTTGTGAAGATTCGACTTAATATTAGTGGAGCAAAGGTCTGGCGTAGCTTTTCCATCAGTTCATCGCCGCTCCATCCGGAGAAAATTGATTTAACAATCAAACGCAATTCCCATGGACAAGTGGGGAATTATTGTTTTGAACATATTCGTCCTGGTACCTTGGTGCATTTAAAAGGTCCTTTAGGGCAATTTTATTTTGACCAGGAACAGCATTTAGAACCCCTTGTTCTGCTGTGTGCCGGTATTGGCATCACTCCTATGATGAGTATTGTGCGCTACCTAAACGATTTAAATCAAAACAGACTCTGTTACTTGTTTTACGGTGCCAGGACTCATCGTAATATTATCTTTGATGAGGAAACGCGACAGTTAATCACACAGATGCCGGGGTTCAACTACTTTTTGACACTCTCGCAACCAACTCCTCATTGGTTGGGATATTGTGGTTATCTCAATTATGAATTTATGGTCTCGAAGATCCCACAAGTCACAACATCACGTTTCTTTCTATGCGGCCCCAGAGGATTCAATCAGGAATTCGAAGAACAACTATTGGAAGCCGGTGTACCACAAGCGTTAATTCATAGCGAACAGTTTCATAAAAAACGAAAGCCTCAATAAATACACATGACATTTGACGGTGGCAAACATGACCGGGATCCCATTATCGCTTTTGATGACGCATCGTCGCTTTCACAAGAAAATGCAACCTGTCATACAGATATGGATCTGATTGCGATTCTCTTAAAAGAACAGCAGTCGCTAACCGCCGTCGAGCAATTTTCAAAACAGTATGATACGCAGGCATTACCAGCTCAGTCGCGATACTATTCAGATCTGATTCCTTCTGCGTTACCACAGTCAGGGGAACAATATGCATTTGGAGTGGACTTGGATCGTTGTTCTGGCTGTAAAGCATGTGTGACTGCCTGCCATTCTCTTAATGGACTCGATGAGAACGAAACCTGGCGTGATGTAGGCTTACTGATTGGTGGATCAAATCAGGAACCAATCTATCAGCATGTGACTACTGCTTGCCATCATTGTCTGGAGCCGGCTTGTATGGAGGCTTGCCCGGTCAATGCTTATGAAAAAGATCCACTGACGGGTATTGTGAAGCACCTGGATGATCAGTGTTTTGGATGTCAGTATTGTACCTTGGCTTGTCCTTACGATGTTCCTAAATATCAAAGTCATAAAGGAATTGTCCGCAAATGCGACATGTGTAGTCAGCGGTTATCTGATGGTGAAGCGCCTGCTTGTGTGCAAGCATGTCCCCATCAGGCAATTTCGATTAATATTGTCAATCAAGAACAAGTCATCGCCGATTCAGAACTCAATCAATTCTTGCCTGCTGCACCCGACCCACAGTATACGATTCCCACAACAACGTATAAATCGAAAAAGCCATTTCCCCGCAATACCTTGCCAGCAGATTATTATTCGACCAGCCCCCAACATGCCCATCTGCCATTGGTGATCATGCTGGTGCTCACGCAACTTTCTGTTGGCGCTTTTCTCGCGGGATCGGCTCTGGAATATTTTTTCAGTGCAGAAAAGACTGACATGATGACTCGCTTGTATGCGACGAGTGCGTTGCTGTTTGGTTTAATGGCGTTGGGAGCCAGTACGCTTCACTTGGGGCGACCTCTTTATGCTTTTCGAGGTGTTTTGGGACTAATGCATTCTTGGTTGAGCCGGGAAATTCTTGCGTTTGGAGTCTTTGCGGGTCTGGCCATGATGTATGCTGTTCTGACTTGGGTTTCTGCTTCAACGTTTCCAGAACTAAAGTCTTGGCAACCGCTTGCAGGGCAATTAGTTGGTTTATTGGGAATGGTCGGTATTTTCTGTTCGATCATGATTTATGTGTTTACTAAGCGTGAGTTCTGGAGCTTTGAAACAACGACGATCAAGTTTTCTCTCACTACGATACTATTAGGAATTGCTTCGACATGGTTAACAATTTTCATTGTAAATTGGACTGATGACTCCCCAGAATCAAATCTATTGATCGCGCAAGCGGGGCCGCTTCTCTCCAAGGCACTGATTCTGATATCAATCATCAAGCTTGGTTTCGAGGCTTCAATATTTCGTTATCTGATACGACGACAAAACTCGCCTCTCAAGCGTTCTGCTTTACTGATGAGCCGACAATTATCAAATGTGACACTTGCGCGTTTTGCATGTGGTTTGCTGGGAGGCATTTTGATGCCTTGCTTTTTACTGAATCAGCAAATGCAACCTCAACATAATTTAAAACTGTTCATAGCCGTTAGCATTTTATTCATTGCATGTTTGTTTGGCGAACTATTAGAAAGACATCTTTTTTTCTCCGCGGTGGCTGCTCCTCGAATGCCCGGAGTATTACGATAAATGTTACTTCATATTCCATACTAGAATCGATTTTATGACCATCATCGATCAATCAAAGCTAAGTGATCTGATCCATCAAAAAGAGGGACCGCTCACGAGAGAGTTATTGCTCTCACCCGGTGGATTTGGATTGGGAAAAGTCCCTGAAAAAAACGCCCCCGATGCAATGACTCAGATGGTCTGCGGATTTTGCGGCACGGGTTGTAATCTGAATATACATCTGAAGGACGGCGAAGGGGTTTGTATCACTCCGACAACAGAATATCCCGTCAATTTGGGGATGGCATGTCCCAAAGGTTGGGAAGCATTGTCAGTGTTGAAATCGCCTGATCGGGCCATCAGCCCTCTCGTCAAAAAATCTCCCAATCACTGGGAACCGGTCGATTGGGATACAGCCCTTAATCTCTTTACGCGAAAATTCAAAGGCATCCAACAACAACATGGTCCCGATTCAGTCGCTTTTCTGAGTACCGGCCAAATGGTTACCGAAGAAATGGCGTTTTTAGGCGCGCTCACGAAATTTGGAATGGGCATGCTGCACGGAGATGGGAATACACGGCAATGTATGGCTTCGGCAGTGACAGCATACAAACAATCATTCGGATTTGATGCGCCGCCATTCACTTATCAGGATCTTGAAGAATCAGACGTATTAGTATTTGTTGGTGCTAATCCCTGTATTGCGCATCCAATTATGTGGGAACGCGTCATGCGTAATCCGCATGAGCCAGAAATTATTGTCGTTGACCCGCGAAAAACTGAAACGGCCATGCAG
>JAJDEK010000408.1 GCA_029259875.1 Planctomycetaceae bacterium | reverse complement strand
TATTTTCCTGGCGCGTTGGCTGATCTCTGGGCGTTTGTGTTGGTTTAGCCTTTGACGATTCGTTAAATCAATCTGTCCCGGCTGAATGAGCTTTTGTTCGATACTATTTAACAACTCAATTGTTGTGGTCTCCCGTGAAAGCAGTTGTCCAAGCACTTCAGTTCGTAGTGCAGGAGTAAACTGTTTCCAGTTTTTGAGGACAGTTTCTATCGCGGCGGGATTCTGCGTATTGATTAAACTACGCAAAGCAGCGATTTGAATTTTCAGAGGACTTTGTGGTGAGAGCAAGTCAGAAATCAGTTCTAGATCTTCCGGTCTCTGGCCTGCGGTCAATACAAACTCTATTGCGCCAATACAATTCTTTTCATTACTCTGATTATCTGATATTAACTGGCTAGCACGTTCACGTAATATTTGTATTTGCTGATGAACCGTTCCATCTTCTTTGACTTTCTGGCGATTGAGTCCCCGCATAATCTGCGAAAGTGAATCCCATTCCCATAATTGGTTCTCCTGTTTTTTTATTGCATTCTGCAACAGGCTCTTTAAAATCGGTTTCAGAATCACCGCGTCTTTTGTAGCAATCGACATCGCCAAAAGTGCATCGTAAATCGGAAGCAATTTCGGTTCACTACTGATCTGGGGAATCAAAACTATGATCGCCGGCGCTAAGCGACTTCGTTCGAAACTAGTCAGCACTGCTGACCTGATGTAAACATTTCCAGAATGCTGTCCCATCAGTTGTAATAACGCCTGAGTCGCTGCTTCTCCTTTTAATTCACCTAAAGAGTAAGCTAATTGTAAGATTACCGGCAAATTTTTCTCTTGCTTTATTCGCTCCAGAACTGCATTTGCCAGTTGATCTGATTTGTTCAAAAACGGCTCCGACAAACGAATGGCCTCTTTGCGAACCCCTGGATGAGGATCATTGATCCGCTCCAATAAGAGATCAGCATCCAATGCCTGTAATCCTTCCAACGTACTTAATGCCTGCACACGCGACTCCGGTAAGTCTGCGTTTCCAGCGATTGATTTGACAAGTGGAATTATTTCCGAATTGGATCGCAAAACCAGGTCCTGCTGCACCATATCGCGCAAGATACCATTGCTGCTTTTCAACAGGTTTGCTAATTCGGTTGCAGATAGCTTTTTGAGATTCGGTATCGGTTTCCGTTGTTGATCCTTGCGACTGACCCTATATATTCTGCCCCGTGTGTCGCCGGCTCTTACATTGAGTTTCGCGACTGCTTCGGGAGAAAGCCACTTTGGATGTTCGATCAGATAACGGTACATATCGACGATCAATAACGATCCATCGGGACTCATGCGCGCCTGTACGGGACGAAACCAGTTATCGGTTGATGTTAAAAAATCACGATCTTGCTCTTCGGCAGCACGCTCACCAGCAAATGTGACACCTTTCGGATGAACCAACATACGATGCACTAACTGATTGACAGGCTCACAAACAAACGCATTACCATAGAAAGCAGCACCAAATTTACGATCACGATAGAGTCCCAAGCCACAGACAGACGTGGGACGTCCGCGTGGTCCGCTTAAATGAAACTGCACCAACTCTCCCACCGGAAAAAGTTGGCTTTGATGATTCCCTTGAGGAACGGAGACTTCCGGCGGAGGAGAAACGACAAACGGATTCTTTCGAAAGTACGATTCATTCACCGGATAGTGCACGCACAGGCTCCCATTTCGACAACCAAACCAGTTTCCCCAGTCATCACGAACACGCCCTTGCTGCGTTCGCCCACTTACTGGTTCCAGGACTCCCGTATCCGGTTGAAAACGAAAATCGCGATTTGTCACATTGACAGTCTGACCATTGAAAGACTTAATCACTCCGCCAAACAATCCGCCTGAGGCATAGACCCAGTTATCAAGCCCGGGGACCAAGCTGTTAACACGTGCTTGAAAATTGTGTGTTGCGAAGCCAGTTAAGACTTTGCGCTGAACGTTGGCTTTTCCATCGCCGTTCGTATCTTCAGCGTAGATCACATCCGGAGCCGTGCAAATCAGAACTCCCTGCTTCCAAACCATCAGTCCGGTAGGGAAAGCAAAACCTTCGAGAAAAACCGTTGCTTTGTCATAGACTCCATCCTGGTCTACGTCTTCCAGAAATTTGACGACTCCTCCCGGCTGCATGTTTCCATCCATGCCTTGTGGATAATCACGCATTTCAACAACCCAAAGTTTACCATCAGGACCGAAGTCGATTGCAACAGGATCAATAACGAGAGGCTCTGCGGCAACCAATTCTACTTTGAATTCATCTGCATAATTCATACGGGAAATCGATTCAGCAGGACTCAATGGCCTTTTTCCACCAGTCTGGCTTACATCTTCTTTTGTACGAAACGAAACAGGTAACTGTTGATCGACTTCGTCTAGAATCTGCTTTTCCAAGCCTGGTGCGAGTGGAGCCGGCAAGTCATACCAGACCATCGCATTCTGGCCTTCATAACCACCTTCCTTCAGAACCCGCTCGGACGGAATATAACAAGGCACATCATTCGAATAAGCCGTAACCCACAATTTCTCTCCATGCTTTTTCTTAATCGCCAGAGAATAATCGACGACCACTTCACCACCCAGAAAAACCATAGCCAGGTCATCACCAAAGACCCACGACTTCACTGGATAAATAACTTTGTCTGTTAAAGCTTGTCCCCGTTTGAGTCGCCGTAAATTCTTCTGTGCAAAGTAGCCTGTAATTCCTTTCTTACTTTTTCGTTGTTCCCATTCCGCTTGAGTAGGCGGCGTATCCAATGCAAGCGTCAGTTCTTTAGTATGAACGGTGAGACTTCCTGATATCTTAGTCAATTCTGCTTTGAGGCGCTGACTTACTCCTTTTGCAATGACCTGGCCATTCACCCTCGCTGCTCCTTGATCATCACCTCTGAATTTTGGATTCTGATCGGCACCACAACCAACGACCACCATTGCCATACAGCCAGGAATGTCTGATTCAATCCCCTCAACGGCACACCCTGCCCAGTCACCGGACATAAAGGGGACCGCTCCTAAAGTGGTACAGTGACAAGCATAATTCACCAGAATCGCTCGCGTCTGACCTTCGCTATTTTTCACACGTAGAATTGGCAGACTGTGATCTTTAGGACCTGTTATCTGTCGACGATTTTTAGCAAAGTCTGCAACGCCTAGTCCCCATTCCAGAGTGGAAGGTTGAGCGTCTTTGATCGCATTCTCTGCAACCTGAGTGAGTGATGTGATGAGCTCCTGCGTGTATCGATCAATACCCGCTAACTCTTGCGGGGAGAGATCTTTCATATACAAATTAAGCAAAACTCCATTGAGCATCGGAGCGGAATGTGTATGTGTGGAACTGATTACAATATTTTCAGAGGCAATTTTGTACTTTTCTTTCAGATTCGCGACAACCGCTTTAGTAACCGATGCAGGCACACCACAATTATCGACAGCGATTAGGACATGCGGTTGCTCCCGTTCATTTCTGACTGCGATCGCACGCGCCCACAACTGCTGCTCCACGCGAGAAATCAACTCTGTACTGCGTGACGCATAGCCACTCAATAACACAGGATAATCAGGAGTGATATCAACCTTGGCAATCCCTACCAAATATGTGCTCAGTTTTTCTGCAGATAAACTGGAAATAAAACCAGCTAATACAAATACTGACATGAAAAAACGGGCTATAATCATCTGCATCATCTTAGCTTCCCTCAACACAGTGTGAGTCAGTAGCGCATCAAACAAAAAGAAATCCATAA
>JAJDEK010000407.1 GCA_029259875.1 Planctomycetaceae bacterium | reverse complement strand
GTGCAAACCAGTACCCCTGCTCCACAGAAGCCCGTGTTTGCAGTAGACCAACAGGTAGCAGGCTCAAAATGCACATCGCCATCAGTCCGATATTCAATGACCAGAATGAGAAGCGTAGCTAGCCATCTTTCCATTCTCTACCGGGACTCAGCACGCGTAAACAGAGCAGCATCAGGCCGATTCCCAGCATTCCGTAGACGCCAAACAGTGCAGCATGGCCGTGTAAAGGGGTCGTGTTTAAACCTTGCATATAGTAGAGCGCAATGGGCGGGTTAATCATGAAGCCAAACAACCCGGCACCGATCATATTCCAGAAAGCGACCGCGATGAAGAAGTAGATCGGCCATTTATAACGTTGGACCCACGGTGACTTTCTCGACCGCCTTAGATCTTCCGTGGCATCGAAACCGACTAGAACCAGAGGTACGACCTCTAACGCACTGAAGGCCGACCCCCAGGCCAGAGCCAACGGTGGCGTGCCTGTGAAATACAGGTGGTGACAAGTACCGATGATTCCCCCAGACAGGAAGATGGTAGCAGACAGCAATGCGGCTCCCGCTGCGACCTTGGGTCGAATCAGATTCAGTCGCATGAACGTGAACGCGATGACGGTTGTCGCGAATACTTCAAAGAAACCTTCCACCCACAAGTGAATCACCCACCAGCGCCAATATTCAACCATTGATAAGTGGGAATGTTGTCCCCATGTCAGACCCGCACCGTAAAACAATGCGATGGCACCTGTCGCCACAGTCAGTAAGGCAACCAGATGCTGTTGCTCGCCCGTTTTCCGCAAAGCAGGCAGCAGCACGCGAATCATCAGAAACAGCCACAGCAAAAGCCCGACCATCAAGCCGATCTGCCACACGCGCCCCAGATCGACGTATTCATATCCTTGATGACCAAAGTAAAACGAAACCGTATCAGTCATTTTGTTATTGATACTCAACCACTCTCCCGTAAGCGAACCAACGACGACCAGTAATAAAGCGCCAAACAACACGTTCACACCAAATCGTTGCCACTTGGGTTCGTAGTTGCTCACCAATGGTCCGATGAAAAGCCCCGCCGCCAACCAGGCTGTGGCGATCCAGAACAACCCCATCTGGACATGCCACGTTCGGGTTACACTGTAAGGCAGCCATTTGGAAAGCGGGAAGCCATAGAATCCATCACCTTCCACTCCATAGTGAGCCGTGATCACCCCCAGCAGCATCTGCACGAGAATCAAGGCAGACACAACCCAGAAGTATTTTACCGTGGCCCGTTGAGAAGGCGTCGCCTCCCAGAGCGCCAAAGGATCTGATTCAGGATGAGCGACTGGTTCGTCTTCGTTACGTTTCGAAGCATACCACCATGCCATTGCCGAGATCCCCGCCAACAGCATGATAATACTCACTCCAGTCCAGACAATGTTATCTCCCGTAGGAAAATTACCAACCAGAGGCTCGTGAGGCCAGTTGTTCGTATAACTGACGGTATCATTCACTCGATTAGTCGATGCCGCCCATGAAGTCCACCAGAAAAAAGCAGATAACTTATGTAAGCGATCCGTATCCGTCACAGCTCCGGCTGGAATCGCATAATCCGGATTTCCATCGGAAAACACCTCTGTGTAATGGGCGAGGTTATCGCGAAACGCTTCAGCGCGAATGGGATCAATCGTCACGACACCGGTTTCCGCATCGTAAGTATTCGTTCGCAGAAGTTTCGTTAAACGGGCAATCAGTTGAGCCCGTTGTTCTTCTGACAGTTTTGAGAACTCCGTGTTAAAATCTGTCTGCGACCAGCGTTCGAGAATAAAAACCGCTTCGCGATGCAGCCAGTCAGCCGTCCAGTCCGGGGCAACGTAACTGCCGTGCCCCCAGACCGAACCAACTTCCATTCCACCTAATGCCTGCCAGACATTCTGTCCTGCTGAAATCTCATCTGGAGCGATAATGACCACACCATCGGATGTGACAAACTCTTTTGGGATCGGCGGCATCTCTTGATAGATGCGGGTGCCAATCCAGCCTAGAATCAGAAACGAAAATCCAATTACGCAAGCAAAAGCAATCCAGAGTTTGTTCACGACAGTCAGTTCTCCTGGCTAAGGTTAGTTACTTGACAGCTTTACTCAATTGGTACAACGTAGGTCATCGCGCCAATGGGAGTTCCCTTTTTGACATCTGCATAATGTGGATGACACATAACGCACTTTTTCATAACGACTGGAACCGGTGTCATCGCACGCAGATAAGGTTTACCATCTTTTTCAATGATCTCTTCAACGTAGGGTTTACCGGCTTTCAATTGCTTCCCTCCCTGTTTCTCAAATTCACCCTGAGCCACATTCTCAGACTCATAGGGCTCACCCGTTAAGTCGATCAAGCGAACTTTATGCCAGCCTTTTTTGTCCACGGATTTAAAAAGTTCCACGAATGCACTACCGGCCGGGTAATCGTTTTCATCGTTCACATATTTATCTGTGATCAAAACGATGGACGACTTATAAATATGATCTAACATTTTCACTGTCTTACGCGCCCGCTCAACAGCCGCCTTGGGTGGACCGGCTTGTTTTTTTTCTTGCGGTGTCTCTGCCGAAACAAAAACACTTGTTGCCACTACAGAGAGAAGAACTACTGTGCAGAGTGCTGCTCCAATTTTCAACATCACTTTCTTTTCCTTTCAGGAAATAGTACGGGGCTCAATTCCATACAAACAAAACTAGACAACATTATCCAATTTTAAGCAGAATATAACGTACTTATAAAATAGATGTCAATATCCAATAATGAGTCAATTAAAAAGTTTTATGCTTTAATTACAGGAGAAACCACCACATTTTATTAGCAGGTTACCACTTACTACATATAATTTATATAAAAACTATTTACATATAATCTATTTGTTTATATTATCTTTTAGAGGGTACAAAACCAATCTTCATAAGAAGTAAGAACTTGAGAAGGAGTAATGATCAAGATTCGCAAAGCAGCAGAGCGAGGACATGCCAATCATGGCTGGTTGAATACATATCACACGTTTTCGTTTTCGACTTACCAAGATCCCGAGCACATGGGGTTTCGTTCGCTCAGAGTCATGAATGAAGACTGGGTACAACAAGGGCAAGGCTTTGGAACGCACCCGCATCACGACATGGAGATTGTGACTTACGTGCTGGAAGGTGCGTTGGAACATAAAGATTCAATGGGCAACGGCGAAGTGTTGCGCACGGGCGAGTTCCAGCGGATGTCCGCCGGTACCGGCATCACACACAGTGAATTCAACCCGTCTGACAGAGATCCCGTGCACCTCTACCAGATTTGGCTGTTACCTCAGAGTAAGGGCATCGAACCCAGCTACGAACAGAAACGATTCCCTGACGATGAAATGCACAACCAATTACGACTCGTCGCATCACCGGAAGCTGAGAATGGATCGTTACACATCCATC
>JAJDEK010000406.1 GCA_029259875.1 Planctomycetaceae bacterium | reverse complement strand
GCCTTTATGGGAACAGAATGCCCATTGGCAAAACTCTATGGTGGTCGTTTACAAAAACTCTCCGATCAGTTTTCTAAACAAGGTGTCACGTTTCTGGCCATCATGTCCAATCAACAGGACTCGCTCACCGAGATTACTGCCTATGCACGAAAACATGAGATCACTTATTCTGTACTGAAAGATGCTGGTAACCATATCGCGGATCAAATCGGTGCGAAAAGAACTCCCGAAATAGTTGTCCTCGATCAGGAACAAAAGATCCGTTATCACGGTCGAGTCGATGACCAATACGGGGTCGGATACCTCAGAGATGAACCGAAGCGAGAAGACCTGAAGCTGGCGCTGACCGAGTTACTCGCAGGTAAACTCGTCAGTGTCGCATCAACGGAACCTGTCGGCTGTTTTATTGGGCGCGTTCGTGAACCGGATGCAAACAGCAAAGTCACTTACTCCAATCAAATTGCCCGCCTCTTTCAGAAGCATTGTGTCGAGTGCCATCGAGAAGGTGAAATTGCTCCTTTTGAGCTCACCGATTATCAGGAAGTGGCTGGCTGGGCGGAAACCATTGCTGAAGTCGTCCGCGATCAAAGAATGCCTCCCTGGCACGCGAATCCTAAACACGGAAAATTTTCGAATGATCGCAGTTTGAGTAAAGCAGAAAAAGAACTCATTTACCAATGGGTCGAACATGGTTCTCCTGAAGGTGATCCGAAGGATCTACCTGCACCACAGACGTTTGTCACTGGTTGGAAGCTACCCCAAAAACCAGATGCTGTGTTTTATATGAACGACAAACCTTTTACCGTTCCCGCTCAGGCAGGCAAACGCGGTGTGAAATATAAATACTTCACCGTTGATCCTGGTTTCACGGAAGATAAATGGTTGGCTGGCGCGGAAGCGCTACCTGGGAATCGCGCTGTCGTGCATCATATTCTCGTCTTTGCACGAGCCCCACAGGGCAAGCGAGTGCGTGTCTTCGGCGAAGGTGACCAGTTCCTTGTGGGCTATGTTCCTGGTTCCAGAGAAGTCATGCTACCGGAAGGCATGGCCAAAAAAGTGCCTGCGGGCTCCAAGCTGGTTTTCCAGATGCATTACACTCCCATCGGCACCGAGCAATTGGATCGCAGCAAAGTAGGCTTGGTCTTTACAGACAAATCAAAGGTGACACACCAAGTCGTGACGGCTCAGGTGATCAATGAACAATTTGTACGTCGCAAGCTTTCCATTCCCGCTAACGACGATCATTTTAAAATTGAAGGGACTTCTCCCGCAAACGATCGTAATGCCGTTATTCTGGGATTTATGCCGCATATGCATCTGCGGGGAAAGTCATTTCGCTATGAACTCAGAAAAATTCCCGACCAACCAGGAGAAATATTGATCGATGTCCCCGCTTTCGATTTCAATTGGCAAACCGCGTATAAGAATGAAAAACCGATTCCTCTTGAGATGGGTGACTACATCCATTGTGTGGCTCACTTTAATAATTCAGATAGCAATCTCTCAAACCCGAATCCGAATGAAGCAGTTTCCTGGGGCGATCAAACCTGGAACGAAATGATGATCGGGTATTTTAACGTCGCAATTCCTATTGAAAATGTGACCGTCGAAAGTGAATACAAATCCGTCGCCTTCAAACTTGTTCGCCGTCGCGATAAAAATTCTAATGGTAAATTGGAACAGGCTGAAGTTCCATTACGTGAACTTCCTCTCTTCTTTAAAGCGGATCAAGATAAAGACGCCATCGTGACCGTTGATGAATTAGCAGCTATGATCGAAAAGTCACAAGCCAAGAAAAAAGAGTAGTCGCTGCCTTTATCCTAAAGGCACTCGGCATCAATTTTTCACGCTGTTCTTTTTGTTTTTCGCTTTGCCTTTTTTCTGTTTCTTCTTCTGCTTGCCTCTGCGAGACTCAGCATGAGGTGCGTCAGCTGCGTTTTTGCTGGGGAATCCTTGGGCGAGCTGTTGCTTGACTTCCGCGTATGCGGGATCTTCAGCGAGGTTTTTCCATTCCATTGGATCTTGGCTGTGGTCATAGAACTCTTCACTGCCATCCTTATAGCGAATCAAACGATATCGATTACTACGAATGGCGTGATTGAGTCGTCCATGTGTTATTAAAGCCGGGCGGTCCCACGTTTTGGCAGGATCTTTCAATAAAGGTACCAGACTGATGCCATCGAGGTGCTCACCCACAGGGAGCGAACATAACTCACATAGTGTCGGGTAAACGTTCATGAAATCAATGGCTTGTCCACAACGAGAATCTGCTTTTGTTATCCCTGGTACCACCATCATCAAGGGCGCACGGGTTGCTTCTTCCCAGAGAGAAAATTTGCGCCAATGATGTTTTTCGCCCAAATGCCAGCCGTGATCTCCCCATAGAATCACAATCGTATTTTTCGCATATGGACTGGCATCTAATGCATCTAAGACACGCCCCACTTGCACGTCGGCGAATGCAATACTCGCTAAATACGCTTGCACGGAATGCCGCCAGTTATCGGTTTTCAGAATCTTGGCATGATCACCAGTCGGTTTGGCCATTCGCACACCCGCTGCGGGAACATCCTTCAGATCGTGTTCCAGCACTTTGGGAAGCTGAATTTGATCGACAGGATACATATCGTAATATTTGCGAGGTACTTGCCAGGGCATATGAGGCCGATAGATGCCACACGCCAGAAAGAACGGTTTCTCATGCTGCTTACCAAGATAATCAATGGCGTAATTGGCCATTTTATAATCGCTCATGTCTTGATCTTTGACATCGAGTACGCCCCAGATGATTGACCCCGCGCGACTGTGAGGATCATTCAAAACGGCGGCCGTTGGTTTGGGATCGCTCGTCTGTTTTAAATAATCATCCCACGAGCCTGGATCGGTATAACGACCATGAAAAATTTTCCCTGATCCAATAGAATGATAACCATGTTCACGAAAATGCTGGGGTAGTGTCACAGCCTCCGGCATCACTGGTCGCCATGGTTGCGAGTTCAAATAGACGCCCGAATTGGAGGGACGAATTCCCGTCATCAAAGCGACCCGCGAAGGATTGCACGCGGGCGCTGCACAATGGGCATTCGTAAACAGAGTTCCTCGGGCAGCCAGGCGATCAATGTTAGGAGTTTTGCAATCCGGGTGACCACCCAGACAACTAATCCAGTCATTTAAATCATCAACGGCAATGAAGAGCACATTCGGTTGTTGTGTCTCTGCACGAGAGTTTTGAGCAACCCAAGGCATCGCCACAAACATGAAAAACAGTATCCCAATGATCGA
>JAJDEK010000405.1 GCA_029259875.1 Planctomycetaceae bacterium | reverse complement strand
CTTTCCCGTCTTTCGTCAAGCAACATTGACATGCAAACTCCTCCTGAGACGATATGATTCCCTAAAGAATATGCCTTCCAAAGTGCTTCATTTCAATCACTAATTGCAAAATAACACCAGATTCTTTCAAAATCAATCATTATCTGTCAGTTGTTTTGAATTTTCCTAAAGACTTCATCTTTCCTAAAGCAAATATTCATTTAGAGCAGGAATTCAGTAAAGTTTCGCCAGATAACCTGTTTTGAATCTACTTCTGGTTTAAGCAACTGTCAAAAAACAGATTTGAATTCAGCATGAGTTCCCATTTTCTGTTTTTGATTTGGCTCCTGTTATTCGTGTCAGGGGCGATTTGAAAACTCGCTAAGCTGAAGTGCCGTTTCAGTTTTCAACGTCTGCATACGTAAGAGCCTCCCTATTCGAGTGTAACGGTTGTCCTCGTTTGACCGATTTTGTCTGTTGAAATCATTTCTGTTGAGTAGATTCGAACGAAATGAAGACACATTCGAATCAATTGATGCCGATCAAAGTTGTTAGGCCTGCACATAAGGATTGTGTGTTAAAAATATCAAGGAGGATCGCGGTGAAACGGGATGTCCAAATTGCTGTATCAGTCGCAATGGTCATTGTGAGTGGTTGTGCCACCGGGCCAGAGCGTCATGCCTCAAAACTGAAGAACGCAAAACCGAGTATAAACCGCGTTTCAGATTTAGAGGAACCTCCCTACGTTCTCGCGCTCGGCGATGACACATTCTCTGAGCCCACCAAAAAAAGTTCGAAGCCAGCGATGCAGCAAGTGGCGCATGAAAAAGAGATTGCCTTACTAGTTAGACAATCTGAATCTCTCTTGTTGCCTGCTCCTGATGAGGTTGTGAATGAACAACCTATGGTGCTGACGTTGGAAACGCTGGAAGAAATGGCGTTATCCAACAATCCTACATTAGTCCAGGCGATGGCACAGGTCGAGGCGGCCTCTGGTTCTGCTTATCAGGCTGGTCTCTATCCTAATCCTGTCGTGGGATATGCCAGTGATCAAATCGGTATCGCAGGTACTGCGGGTGAATTACAAGGTGGTTACGTTTCACAGGAATTTGTGACAGGCGGTAAATTGCAACTCAGTCGTGCAAAATGGTCTCAGGCGGCACGCATTGCAGAAACGAATCGATCCGCTCAATATGACCGTGTGTTGAACGATGTCCGTATGCATTTCTTCAAGACGCTGGCGGCTCAACAGCTTGTAGAAGTTCAAAAACAGCTCGTTGCGAATGCAAAAGATAATGTCCAGACTCATAAGGAAATGCTTAATCTGGGGCAAACAAATACTCCGGGCTTTCTACAATCAGAAATCAATTTGCGGCAGAACCAATTGAACTTGCAAACTGCCGAGAATGACCTTGAGCAAGCGTGGCGGAATCTGGTTGCGATGGTGGGGACGCCTGAGCTGTCTCGTTCCACGCTCAGTGGCACACTCGAACCAATTGATGAAAAATTAGATTGGGAATCAGCGTTTCATCATCTTCTGGAAAACAGTCCTGAGCTGGTGGCTGCCTGGGAAAAGGTCTGCCACGACGAGATTACCGTGGAGCGTGAACGCGTTCAGCCGATCCCCAATGTTCTGGTTAATGTGGATTTCGGGCACAACTTTGAAACGGATAATTCTGTCGCGGGGGTCACCGTTGGTCTTCCTCTCCCCATTTTTGACGATAACAACGGAACCATAGATCAGGCATTGGCCGATCTTAACCGGTCACGGGCAGATGTGAAGCGGCTGGAGTTAACTTTGAGTGTTAAGCTTGCTGAGCAATATCGAAATTATCAAACCAACTGGCAACATATCCAGGCTTACCAGAATGAGATATTACCCAAGTCCGAGCAGGTCTTTGAGATGTTGCATAAAAGTTACATAATGCGGCGTGCGACCTGGTCACAGGTCTTGATGGCACAAAAAAACTATCTTGATTTGCAAGCTCAATATATCAACGCATTGTTAGAGTACCGCGAAACAGATATATCCATTCGCGGTATGTTATTGACGGGTGGGTTAATGGAGCCTCCCGCACCACTGAGCGGTGGTCATATCAACTCGGTTCCCAAACCACGGTAATCATAAATTCATTAACAAGAATCAAACTCTAAAAAAACAACGACCCGTTATTTGATGAAAGGCCTCCCCATGGGCACTCCTAAAGATCGTAGAGACTTTCTTGTGCAAGGAGCAGCAGCCACAGCCGGACTATTTGCCGCAGGTTCGGTAATGGGCCAGCAACCAGAAACGACATCCGTTTCTGGTGGTCAAGCAAACGAGGGGTATCCCCGCATGCATCCCGGACTTGGCGGTCCGGTCGGTAGTCCCACCGATCGTGGCAAATTGGTGCCCGGGCTTCGTAAACCCGGTCTGCCACCCGTCAAAGTCATCGCACCTGACTTGGATAAAATGAGCGGAGAGATGATAAATGGGGTCAGAGAATTTCATCTCCGTGCAACACCTGTACGTCGCGAAGTACTGCCAGGCATTTGGATGAATGCGTATGGATACAACGACACATTTCCTAGTCCTGTACTCGAAATGAATCAAGGTGAGCGGGTGCGAATTGTATTTCGTAACGATTTACCAGAACCAACTTCATTACATTCACACGGTCTCGAATTACCAGTCTATATGGACGGAGTTCCGGCGGTGACACAAAATTTAGTCAAGCCTGGAAAGACTTTTGTGTATGAATTTGACGTACATCAGGAAGGGAGTTTTTTCCTGCACTCACATGTCGCAATGCAGGAAGCTATCGGCATGATCGTTCCCTTCATCATTCATCCCAAGGTTGCATTCGATCCTGTGGTGGACCGCGATTTTGTGCTAGTCACACAGCAGTTCTCCATGATGCCCAACGCGGACATTCCCAATACACAGTCTATGGACTGGAATTTCATCACAGCCAATGGCCGCTGTGGTCCGTATACAACACCTCTGGTTTGCAAGTTGGGGGAACGTGTGCGCATCCGGTTTATTAACTACAGTACTCTGCACCAACACCCGATGCACTTGCATGGCCATACCTACTGGGTGACAGGCACAGAGGGGGGACGCATTCCAGAGTCGGCCTGGGTTCCTGGCAACACTGTGATCCTCGGTGTGGCACAGGCGCGGGATGTAGAATTCATCGCCAACAACCCCGGTGACTGGGTGCTACACTGTCACATGTTCCACCACATGATGAACCACATGGTTTCTCAGGTAGGGCCGATCATCCGAAAGAAGAAAAATGACCCCGGCTTCAAGGTCCCCGGTTACCCGCAGATGATGTCCAGCGCGAAGTGGACGAAAGAAGATTTACATAAAATAACAAGCCGTCGTGAAACACAAGGGATGCGGGAGGGTTGGTTTCATGGGGTAAAAGGGCTCTTCACAGTGCTCCGTGTTCTCCCGCCCGAACTGTACGATAAAGTCATGCTAACCAATGATCCGATTCCTCCGAACTCAAGTACGCCGCTCAATCCGCCACCGGGGAGTCAGACGATCTAAGATTAATCTTGTTGAATCCTGGATGGCTGTGCGTGTATAAGGCTACACGCCTCAGCCTTATTCTTCGGTGATGACACGTCGATCAACGATTTTCATTTTTCCGGTTGCGAAGAGTCGAATCATGCGGGGGTAGAGTTCACATTCTGCCTGGAACACGTTGGCTGCTACCTGGTCTGGTGTGTCAGTGCCTTTGACGGAAACCGTTGCCTGGCCGACGATGGGACCATGATCGTATTCGTTATCGGCAAAGTGAACCGTGCAGCCACTGACTTTGACTCCGCGTTCGACGACAGCTTCATGAACTTTGTGGCCGTAATAGCCCTTTCCGCAAAATGCCGGAATGAGTGCCGGGTGAATATTCATGACTCGGTACTGGAAATCATCGGGAATATGAATCAGAGAGAGCCAGCCAGCCAGTGTCAGCAAATCGACTTCTGCAGCGCGACAGAGATCAAAAATCGCTTCACTAAAATCGTTGATATTTTTGTAATCGCGCCGACAGATTACTTCACAGCGTAGACCAGCGGTTTCGGCTTTGGCAATGCCGTCACAGTCGGGACGACTGGCAATCACCAACGGTACTTCAATCTCAAGCTCACCTGCGGCCTGTTTTTCCAGAAAATTGGTAAGCGTCGTTCCACCGCCGGAAATCAATACTGCCAGTTTTAAAGGACGATTCAGGATGGGAGACAGAGTGAGATCCGCGTTCATGTTTGTGATACAATACTCTTAAATGATGAGATTAATTTTGATTCTTATCGTCGGATTTTGGTTCTGATTTCGATTCTGCTTGTGTGGATTCGGTCTTTGATTCGAGCTGGTCAAAGCTAACCTGATCTTGATTTGCCTGCAAACGTTTTTCTTTGAACTGTTTATCTTTTTGCATCACTTTCCACATCACTACGGCGACTCCCGCAATGAGGATGATAAAGGCACCAGCCATCAGTTGCAAAAACACTTGGCTCCCTTTTTCGTCTGTAATCGGGGGAGACCATTCTAATTGTCGTGCCAAAATTAAGGGAGCGACCCGCGTTGTGTCTTGCGCGTTATAAGCATACATTTTGAAGAGGTAGCCGGTCACAGTCACATGGTCAATCAAATCAGTGCCTGCTGGCAGACCGTTTTGTAGTGCCTGAGGTACTTCTGTGCAAACCACAACCGTGGGATTCTGTTGGGAATCATCGGTAAACAGCCAGGCTTCATAAAGCGTCTTAATGCCGTACTCATTTTTTTCAGCCGGATAATGCATCAATTTACGAACTCGGCCCGTCAAGGTGACCAGCCTGCCTTTATGGCGACTACTGTTCTTGAAGATATCCCGAAACAGCGGCAGAGTAATTTCGGGGTGATCTTTAAATGTTTTCAGTTCTGATCGCCTTTGTTGCAGGTTAAATTCCGCGGCCTGTTTTTGATCATTCAAGCTGGTTTCGCGCAGATGCTTGAGTACGTAGTAATACAATACTTTTTCTTCGGGGATGATGCCGCGAAAGTCACGATCCTGAACCTCATTGAACAAAGACGGAGCGAGTTGATCCGGAAATGGCTTAAATGGGTCAGTGGCTGGCTCCTGAGCGACAGCAAAAATGGGGGCGAATATTCCAACAAGTCCGGTCGCTATCAGGATTCTGAGGTAAGACTGCATGATGATCGCCCATGGTTATAGTTCATTAAGTTGTTTTATAGAAAACAATTATGACAATTAAATGCTCTCGCTATTTTGTCGGAAGCGGCACGATTTGTCGAGCTTAAAAAAAATCAGCCCCAAGTAGGAGTTCGTGGCGCAATCCCTTATTTGATAAGAACTTTTGTCAATTACAGCTTCTCAGAGAGCATTGACACAAAATAGAGGATCTCTATAATTCTTTTGAAATACAATGAGAAGTGAATCGAAGTTTTTCTTGTATTTCCCTGGGGTTAGAGCGATCCCAAAATTTGTAGATGATGTCAATACCTGGCACTCGAAGCGATTTTCGCTGCTTCTAGTTTAAATATTAATCGAATTCAATTGTAATGGAGACAACCAGTAATGGCTGAAAATGTATTGGAATTTACTGATGCGAACTTTCAGGCTGAAGTTTTGGATGCATCTGAGCCCGTATTAGTAGATTTCTGGGCGCCTTGGTGTGGTCCCTGCAAAATGATGATGCCAACCATCGAAGAAATCGCTAATGACTATTCAGGTCGTATTCGTGTTGGAAAATTGAATACAGATGAAAATCCTGGTATCGCTTCTTCGAGCAATATCAGTGCGATTCCTACCGTGAAACTTTATAAAAATGGTGAAGTGGTTGAAACATTCGTGGGTGTGACACCCAAGGATCGATTTGCGACTTCGCTGGATGGCCAATTATAATCGTAGTGGAAACTACGGTATTATTTCATAATGGGCAGAGAGGATCGTAACATCATCCTTTTCTGCCCTTTTTGTCGTTTTACTGATTTGTGTTACCGACAGTTCAAAGTCATTTTGAGGAAACGGATTTCTTTACTTTGAACGTTGATCGGATAATAGAGTGAAGCGTTGTTTGGGAAAGGAATCCCGGCATGAGCGATGGTGCCAAGTCTAACCAGAAACCACAGTCTCCCCTTCCATTTGCTGGATTTAAACTGACCAGTGGTGAGCAAGCAAACTCACTTCCACTGTCTAGTCCTAAAGGTGTTGAACGGCGGGCTGACCAATCTCATTCTGCGCAAGAGTCGATCCAGGCAGAGGGAACCTCCTTTTTTAGCGCACAGAAACAGGCAGAACTAGAACAAAGTTTCTCTTATGCGGCGACTGCTGCTGAATTGCAGAGTGCCGGTGCCGCAGAATCCGGTGCTTCTTTAACGGGCGCAGAGCTTTTATCCCAAGCTGGTGACATTGCTAACTACCTGAAATCACAGTTTGCGGAAGTCAGCCGGCGCGAGCAGACTTTAAATAGTCAATTAAACGAAATCGACAATGAACGCCGCAAGGTTCGAATGTGGGTCAGCCAGATCGAAGAACAGTATGACGAGCGTGAAGCGGGTATCCGTGATAAAGAAACGGACTTGATTCGCAAAGCAGTCGAGTGTGAAAAACTGGCTAAAACCGTACAACATGAACAGGAAAAAATCTTCGAGGCCCAGGATCTTCTGGAGCAGGAACGCGCAGAAATGCGCGACCAGATCTTGATGGAATTTGCACAGCAAAGAGAGAGTTTGGAGCGTGAGCGGCTGGATCTGATTAATGAACGTAATCGTATTCATGAGCAAGTTCTGGAAACTCTTTCCAGTCAGCGCAGCGATTTAGACCGCGATCGGGATGAGTGGCAGGGCGTGAAGCAGACTGAACTAAACCACCTGAAAAGAGAACGTGAAATTCACGAAGCGACAGTTAGAAAAGTCGAAGCGGAACTTGCCTCTCGAAAAGAGAAGTTTGATCTTGAACTGAAAACATTACAAACAGAATGGCAGTCACAAAAACAGACAGACGAAGCAGAACTAGAGTCACGCAAAAGAGACTTTGTGATTCGTTCAGAAGAAATTGAGCATCAACTCAGAATACAACGTGAAGATCTGCAATGCGAATACGGTTCCCGCGCGGATGTCTTTGAACAGAAACGAACTCTGATCGAGAACCGAATTAAGTTTCAGGAAAACCATCTGTTACGTTTGCGAAGTCAGATTGAGCAGGATCGGCACGATTTCCAACGCCAGCAGCAAATTCAACAACAGCAGCACGAACAGAACGAACGGATTCATATTTTAAGAGTGAAACAGCTTGATCGGTTTCGTGATTTATTACAGCAACGTGAGCAGTCACTTGAAAAAGAACGGGCATTGCACACTGAACTCCGTCGCTCAGTAGAACGTTATGAGCAGAATCAAAAACAGAGAATGTCAGACGAGCACGAAATCTGGCAAAAAGATCGGGAAGCACAACAAGCGGAACTTCGTCGTCAACAGGATATGCTGGGACTACACGCAGAAAATCTGGAACGCCGCCGTGAGCGGTTAGATACCCTACGAGCCGAAGTGGAAGAAACGCATCGCGGAACATTAGAGATGCGCCTGGCTTTGGAAGAAGGTTGGGCTCAACTAACACAGACAGAAGGTGAAGATGCGGCCCGCGAACGTTTGGAAAAAGCGAGAGAGGCGCTCGCCACTCACTACCGCCAATTGCGTGAATCTTTGTCTGTGGAACGGCAGGAGCTTGATCATTCCCAAGAGTTGTTCCATCGACACCGTGATGAATTTCGTCAGGAACGCCAGAATGTTTCGGAATGGATTGCGGAACGCGATGAGCAAATCAGGCAAAGAAGCGAACAACTTCGTTTTGAAGCGGAGAAGTTGGCGATTCGAGATGCGACCTGGGATCAAAAACGCGAAATCTGGCT
>JAJDEK010000404.1 GCA_029259875.1 Planctomycetaceae bacterium | reverse complement strand
GGATGCAACACATAATTGAAACGCGCCATCCAGTCTGCAAATCGTAAATATGTTTCAGCAGCCGATTTCTGCGCGGGAGCAGCACATTGCACGCGGTAATTAATCAGCTTACTGTCCAATGCCAGTTGGTTTTTGTTTTTATCGAATTGAATGTCAAATGTCGGATCGAGTTGGAACTTCAGTTGGTCAGAAATGACTTTGCCCGTCGATTCTTTTCGCTTGATTTGATCGTGGATATATTCCTGTGTCTGATGCCGCGCCACGATTAGCAAATTCTTGATTTCATCAAAGTCAATCACCGCTTTAATCATCCGCGATTCATTCAAGATGATCAACCGATTCTGGGAAGGATCGAAAATCGTGACTTCTCCTAAACCATCCACATGATCGTAAACTTTTTCTGCGTGAAATATCGAGACGCTACGAGATACGATCATCGGATCAACAGAATGTTGATGATGATAAACGGTCGTGCGAATCCGAAATTCCTGTGCCACGCTTGTATTGATATTCACTACATGCGCAACGGTAAATATGCCAATGGCGAACAATGATCTCCACATAGCGGCTTTACTTTCCTGGGATAAAATTTACGAACCACAGTCGCATTCACAGGTTATTTGTGAATGGAGCCAGTAGCTGTTGAGGAGTAATCACAGCAGAAAATGAGGTGAGAAACGAGAGATGAGAGGCAGAGCCTAAAAAAAAAACGGTTTTGCTGCAAGAGGAACTTTTCACTTGTACGACAGAAAATAGAGGCTGCGTTTCGGCTCTGATTCACATCCCTCACCTGCACTACTACTCCTAAACTATTATTTTCCAATGCCTTAGAACTCAAACACATTTTGTAATTTCTATAATTTTCTCGCTCAGAGCATGATCCGGTTTCTATTTCCTCATAGGAACTTCATAATAAAGTTCCTCTCGCAATATTCCAAAAACAGAGCAATTTAGGGTGACACATGGAATCAAAGTCCGAAAAAAAAACAGCGTCTTCCAAAGATACAACTTTCCTGCCAGCCACACAGCAAACAAAAATCCCTGACGATCTTGTTCCGGAAGAAATTCAAGAAAAAGTGAACGCTGCCTCGGAGAAGGAAATTCTCTGTAAATCTTATCCTTACCGGACCAAAATGAATCGTAAAAAGTATGAACAAGAATTGGAACACCTCCAGATTGAACTATTGAAACTTCAACGCTGGGTAAAACAGAATGGAGAACGAATTGTACTCCTATTTGAAGGACGCGACGCCGCGGGCAAAGGGGGAACCATCAAACGCTTTATGGAACACTTGAATCCTCGCGGCGCCCGCTTGGTAGCTCTTGCAAAACCAACGGAATCAGAACAAGGCCAGTGGTACTTTCAGCGTTACGTCGAACATCTGCCGACAGCAGGAGAAATCGTCTTATTCGATCGCTCCTGGTATAACCGGGGTGTTGTCGAACCCGTCATGGGTTTTTGTCGCCCTCACCAACATCACACATTTCTTCGCGAAGCGCCGCAATTGGAAAACATGCTGGTAAATTCCGGAGTCCGGCTGTTTAAACTTTGGTTCTCTGTGAGTCGTGAAGAGCAATTTCGCCGCTTCAAAGCGCGAGAGACTGACAAATTAAAACAATGGAAGCTAAGCCCCATTGATATCAAAAGCCTCGAACTCTGGAACGAATATACCGAAGCACAAAATGCGATGCTCATGGCAACAGACACCAAAGCCAGCCCGTGGACTGTGATTCACTCGGATGACAAAAGACGCGCTCGTCTGAGCTGCTTTAGCTATATCCTGAATCAGATTGATTACGCCAATAAAGATGAAACCATTGTTGACACTTTTGATCCAAAGATTATCGGCACCAAAGAAATGATGTACGACACCAGTAAGTGGTGAGAAGTCGTAGCAAGATTCAATCAATGAGCATACAGGATCAATATAACAAATATTGCGCACGCCGAACGGCAAACTCGGCAAGATTCGCTTGGTACAAAGCTTGAATCTGTGACACTGGTTTGCCTGCTACGACAGCATCAAACACACTTCGATTTCCCAATAACCGATTAAAGTGTTTCGTCTCCCATTGATTGGGAAAGAGCAGACGTAACTGATGCGCCACTTCCAACCCGGTTCTCACTGATTGAAATGTGTGCCGATCCGTGATTATGAAATTCACACCGCCACATAACTCTCCTGAAAATTTACTGGAAGTCGGAGTGAATTGAACGGGAACAAAACGAACCCCAGCTAGCCCCGCTTGATTTAATCGACGCGCTAGTTTCATACCATCCAGCCAGGGTGCACCAATCCATTCAAAGGGAGTATCGGTCCCACGACCCACAGACAGATTGGTCGTTTCTAACAAGCCGATGCCGGGATAAAAAACAGCTTCGTTCAGATTTCGCATGTTGGGAGAGGGATTCACCCAGGTCAGACCAGTCTCGTCAAAGTACATTTCCCGTTTCCAGTTCTGCATCGGAATCACTTGCAAATCGACATTGATCTTCATTTCTCGGTTAAACATCCGCGCTAATTCCCCCACAGTCATGCCATGACGAACGGGAATCCGGTGGTAGCCGACAAACGATTGTGCTCCTGCATCAAGAACCGGGCCAGCAAAATCGACGCCGTTAATCGGATTAGGACGATCCAGGACAATAAATTTGAGTCCCTGTTTTTTTGCTGCCTGCATCGCATTTCCCATTGTGGAAATGTAGGTGTAAAATCGCGTACCGATATCTTGTATGTCAAAGACGATCGCATCCAGTTCGCGCAAGCTCTCAGGTGTGGGAGTTCTTGTTTTTCCATAAAGACTAAATATTTTCAAACCGGTTTTCTTATCGGTCGAATCACCAATTTTCGAAACATCCAACTTGCCGGCAAAACCGTGTTCGGGGCTGAACAAGGTCTTGAGTTGGACATCGGGCGCGTCATTCAGAATTTTCACCGTACTTTTACCATCACGGCTTAAACCGGTATGATTGGTAATCAAACCAATCTTCAATCCTTTCAATGACTTGAATTGGTTCTGACGTAACACATCAATGCCAGTGAGTACCGACAACGCATCGCTCGAAGCGACGCTTGGTGTTGGCTGCTGAACGGGCCGCTGGTCAATCGCTGCGGCAGCAATAGTTCCGATGCGTCCTGCCAATGAGTTGATCGATCCTTTTCCATCCGGGTGTACGCGATTGCTGAGAAAGATCACAAATAGATCCTGTGCGGGATCAATCCAAAGCGAGGTCCCCGTAAACCCGCCATGACCAAAAGCCTGCTTCGAAAGGAAATCGCCTCGATTGGAAGAATAACGCGACAGTTTATCCCAACCAAGACCGCGTACAACATCATCCACGGGATAACTACGCGTCATAATCTTCACTGTCTTTGGTTTTAATATCTGAGCCCCCGCATAGGCCCCCTGGTTGAGCATGGCTTGGGCATAGACGGCCAAGTCTTCTGCCGTTGAAAATAAGCCCGCGTGACCGGCAACCCCTCCCAGTCGATACGCACGCGGGTCATGCACTTCACCCTGCATCCAACGGTCTTCACGCTGTTGTGTCGTAGCAGCACGTTTTTTTAAATTCGGTGCGGGCAGATAACCAGTCTCGTTCATCCCCAACGGTTGAAATATGTTTTTACTAGAATACTCATGAACGGACTGACCTGTCACGCGTTTTACAATATCGGCCAGTAAGATGAAGCCCACGTCGGTATAAACAAAACGCGTTCCGGGTTTGTAATACAGTTTTAAAGCGTAAATTCGCTCCATCGCTTTTTCGGAACCATCTTTGTAGTCCTTAATGGAATTATCGGGTATTAATCCCCCTTGATGAGTCAATAGTTGATAGACGGTGACATCCTGTTTGCCGTTCACAGCAAACTCGGGAATGTATTTGGAAACAGGGTCGGTCAGCTTGATCTTTCCCTGCTCTACTAACTGCATCACACTCGTGGCAGTCGCAATAGGCTTTGTTAACGACGCC
>JAJDEK010000403.1 GCA_029259875.1 Planctomycetaceae bacterium | reverse complement strand
TGTGCCTCAATATCCCATTCTATTCACAAAACAGGATGGACGAATTGCGAAAGCCAATCATAATCGTGACCCCTTATATATGTTCGCGGCACTCCAACGACAATTGGGTTATCCAGAAGTCCCCCGCCCCTTGGCAAAAACAGATAAACCAATAATCCATCCTGCTTTAGAAGCACGGTTACATAAGATCGAAATGAGGCTGCAATTGATTGATTCAGAAATAAAAGGTGATTTTGATTTGAATCAATTTATAGTCAAAGAGGTAAAACTTGACGATAATGAAATAGCTTAGAGACAACGAAACATGGCCATCCGACCACATCTCATATGTAATTTCTTAAATATGACTTGCCAAACCCTTATTGATTCTCATAACATAGAACCACTGTTAGCCTGCTTTCTTAGCAAGAGGCCTTACATGCCATATTGCAATTAGAAAAGCCAAGTTAATCACTAAAAATTAACTCGTCGACATCGTTAATTTAATCAACAGGAGGTAATATTCACCCGCTTTCATAACCCCACCTAAATCAAAATGAAACGCCTTGATTTCCCACCCCAACCTACACCCACCTTTTGTAGGATATTTAGAAAGGCTCATAAATGTCTACTATTTCATTTGACGCTCCTGAAGCGCATACCGCCTATCCCTCACGTAAACATTTGACAGCAAATTTTTATCATACAGGGACTAAAATAACTGTTTGGACATTAGGACTCACTGCCTTCTGCCTGGCAATGGTCGATTTTTATGCTCAAACTCACGCCAATGAAACAGGCATTGCACTGCAAAGTGCACAAAACGAAAAGCTTGAAGTCAATGAAGATCTGCGTATCTCAGATATCGAAAAATACATTGTTGGATCTCCGGTTGTTCAAACTCGTCCCGCTGATAAACACACAAATATGTGTAAAGAAATGAAAGAGTATACCTGGAAAGGGTTCTTCAAAAATTATTCCATTTCAGTTTACCTCGGACTGGGAATCGATCCCTCGGTAGACTACGTTCACGGCCCTGGCGATCTCGTTCAGGAATCGGATCAAAAAAGTTCGTCGCTCTAAGTAACTAGTGGAGTGTCATTTTTGAATTTTGGGGTGATGGATATCACGGGAGTGCGACAACGGAGCACGTAAACAACACTCCCAGCCCTCAATTTCAAGCTTGACAAAGCACTAGATTAACATTGTTAATTCATCTCCAGTTGAACATCAGCCTTGAGCAGGCTATAACATCTGCTCAAGGCTTTTTTATTCGATTTGATCAATTGCAATCGCGATCGCCTTATCAAATTTGACCATATATAGCTTGGTACTCTCAAATCCAGGCGTTCTATCAACACCACAATGAATTCCTACACATATTTTAGTTAGAAACAATTATGGAAATCATCAAAGGGCACCTTTACGACTACCCAAAATACTATGACTTAATTTTTGGTGATGACTGGAAAGCTGAATTTGATTTCTTACAAAACTGTTTTGAAAAACACGCTACGAGAAAAGTAGCAAAAGTCTTCGAACCAGCCTGTGGTACTGGACGCTTGCTGATAAAACTTGCGCAGGCGGGTTTTAAAGTTGCAGGTAATGACCTGAATGAACATGCCATAAGATACTGCAATGATCGCTTAGAACGATCTGGCTTTCCCCGTTCTGCTGTTTTGGGTGATATGTCAGATTTCAAACTGAAAAAACCAGTTGATGCAGCGTTTAACACAATCAACAGTTTTCGCCATCTTCCCACAGAAACAGCCGCAGAGAATCATTTGAAATGCGTGGCTGACGCACTCGCACCGGGTGGACTTTATATTTTGGGACTCCACCTGACCCCCACAGTTGGCGAACCAATGCAAAGTGAAAGCTGGTCAGCACGCAGAGGCAATCTCTCGATCAATTCGCATATGCAATCGATTAAAACCGATCTTAAGAAACGAAATGAGCATCTCGAAATGACGTTTGATGTTTATACACCAACTCGTCAATTTCAACTTTTTGATACGATGGACTACAGAACCTATACAGCACCACAATTCGAAGCATTACTATCAAAGGTGCCCGAGCTAGAAGTGATCGAACTTTATGACTTCATGTATGAAATGGACTTTGCCATTGAAATCGACGCGCGAACTGAAGATGTTGTATTTATCTTACGCAAGAAATAAACACGGGGCTTTATAAACTCTTCGCAAGCACGCGGAACCGAATCCAAAACGCGGTTCTGATCTGGGTACCCGTTTACCCTTCGGTCCGGGATTCCACAGTGGGAAGCACACGCGTTCCGATATTCTCACCGCTGACTGCTTTTTCAATGTTACCCACTTTGCGAAAGTTGAATACCAAAATGGGAATGCCGTGTTCCATGCAATGATGCAATGCCTGTGCATCCATTACCTGCAGATTCTTATGCAGAACATCTTGATAGCTGATCTCTGAAAAACGAACTGCGTGTGGGTTTTTCTCTGGATCGTCTGAATAGATACCATCAACTTTGGTTGCCTTTAAGAGAATATCTGCGTCAATTTCTCGGGAGCGTAAAGCGGCCGCAGTATCAGTAGTCACAAAAGGACTACCAGTTCCTGCTGCTAGAATGACAACACGCCCTTTTTCCAGATGACGAATGCAACGTCTTCTGATAAACGGTTCTGCAACACCTTCCATCCGAATTGCGGTTTGTAACCGCGTGGGCACGCCTGCCATTTCTAACGCGTCCTGCAACGCCAAACCGTTAATCACAGTCGCCAACATACCCATATAATGTGCTGTTGCTGGATTACTGGCTACGCTTGAAGAAGAAAATTGCTTTCCTCGCAGAATGTTTCCGCCACCACACACAATTGCTAATTCGACTCCTGAATCAACGAGTCGTTTAATTTGAGCAGAAATCGACTCCAATTCAGACATACTGATTCCACCTTCTCCATCGCGGCAGAATACTTCACCACTCAACTTGAGCAGAACACGCTTATAAGCAGACTTAAGTAAGGGAGCGGGAGAATCAGTCATCCGTGGAATCCTCATTGTCTGTTGGTTTTAATGACACTAACAAAAAGTCAACATCGTAAATATAAAAAAACGCATGCGCGCTATCAGCACACATGCGTCCTGTTTTCAGATGATTAATCACCGATGCTTGAACGAGTAAACGAAACAGCTTCCAGACCTTTTTCGGCCAAAGCCTGGCTGACTGTTTTTGAATCGTCAACTGCATAGGGTTGATAATTCAATACTCCATGCTCAACAAAGAATGTTTTCATACGACCATCAACAATTTTGTCAATGATATTATCAGGCTTGCCTGTAGCTTTTGCTTCTGCAACCAACCTATCTCGTTCTGCCTGGACCAATGCAGGATCAAGCTCGCTTTCAGTAACAGCCGCTGGTTTTAATGCCGCAATATGCATTGCGACCCCTCTTAACAATTCAGCATCAGCCGTCTCTCCAGCTGCCTGAAATAAGACTCCAGTTTTGCCATCATGATGGACATAGCCGCCCGTGGGACCTTCAGAACGTGCAATTCGCGAAACAACAATCTTTTCACGAATTTTATTGAGCATATCCATGAAATCATCATTTAATGTCTTACCAGGTGATTTTTCAGAAGGCAGTGCCATTAGTTCTTCAACCGAATTGACATTCGGGTTCGCTAACAGCTGCGCAACACAAGCATTTGAAAAATTGACTAAATCTTCTCCACCTGCAACAGGAGCAGATTCACAGACAACTTCCAGCATAACAGTTTGCGAATTATCTTCACTGGAAAGAATTGTGACTCGGCCTTCTGTCGTGTCATTTCCACTACGTTTTAGCTGAATTTTACCTGCTTCTTCACGCAGAATTTCAATCGCTTTTTCCTGATCTCCTTCTGCTGTCTGTAATGCCTTCTTACAAGCCATCATGGGTAAATCAGTAATCTCACGCAATGCTTTCACGGCTGCAGCTGTAATTTCAGCCATCTCTGTAATCTCCTTTGAAAGCAATTAGTCTTTCAATTGCTTTTAATGCTAGTCTGATTCTATATTTTTTGTTCGATGTCTATCTGCTGGTCAGTCGATCAAACTGATCAGCAGATATCAACATCACAATCTGTTAGTGGCATTTTTCTTATAGTGAAGGAACTGGTTTATGTTCTTCTTCACCAGTTTCGCTATCATCTTTTTTACCAGTATCCGGTAGCGCGCCTTTACCTTTGATAATAGCAGACGCCAACTGGTTCATCACCAACCGAATTGAGCGAATACTGTCGTCATTTCCAGGAATGGGCAGATCGACTTCATCGGGATTTGAATCGGTATCGATCAGCCCCACAACCTTGATTCCCAAGATGTGTGCTTCATGGACAGCATTCTTTTCCTTAGTCGGATCAACAACGACCAAAGCTTCAGGTAAACGGTTCATGGAGCGAATCCCGTTTAGATTGCGGAATACTTTTCGCTTTTCACGCAGCAAAGTAGACTGCATCTTTTTGGAGTAAGAATTAATTTCGCCTGTTTCGTCAAACGATTCTAATTCTTCCAGGCGTTTCAACCGGCCACGAACAGTTCGGAAGTTCGTTAAAGCCCCTCCCAACCAGCGTTCGGTAACGTAAGGCATTCCACTGGCGGTTGCCGCTTCTTTAATGGGGCCCTGTGCCTGTTTTTTGGTTCCCACAAACAGAATTAAACTACCCTGAGAAGCAACCCGCTCCAAATAGCGTTTACCACGCATGATGCCACGCACGGTCTCTTTTAAATCGATAATATGAATTTGATTCCGACGCCCATAGATATAAGGACGCATTTTAGGATTCCAACGACTGGTCTTATGGCCGTAGTGGACACCCGCTTCAAGAATTTCTTTCACTACTAAATCTGACATTTACAAACTCCTCTTTTTTTAATGGGCACATGACCTTCGATGGGTCACGTTCTTAAATAGATACAATCAATAGACTTAGCTATTGAAGGCGACAACATAATTTACAAAACGAATTATGCGCAATCCAAGCGAAAAACACCGCGAAGTGCTCTTGCTTGGATAGTATCGGAGTTTTTTGCACCCGTCAAACCTTGCGACCGTTAATTCATCGAATTGAATCGAATTTGGAGCCTGTGAACCGCCAATTGGACTCAT
>JAJDEK010000402.1 GCA_029259875.1 Planctomycetaceae bacterium | reverse complement strand
AAACCACCGGTCGGCGAATGGCGGTGGATGGAAGGCCATTTGTTAGTTCCTACTAACCAATATCAACCCAGTAAAAGTGCCCCTGCCCCTCTCGATTCACCAATTGCTGGTACAGGTAATGACCCTTTTAGTCAGAGCATTACTCAAAATAATACTCCCGCCCCCAAGCAGGAGATGATCAAAACTCCCACTGATGGATCAGCACGTCGCAGTCTGCCTGAAGAAGGTCAGATTGCAGTTGCCAAGCAAGCGATCAAAACCATTGACATTCAATTTCGCGCTATGATTGAGGCAGAGCCTACTGCCTGGGATCTGGATGCACTGGAAAAAGACTACACGACATTGCAGCAAGAAATCAAACATCCTGCTGTCGCCAGTAAAATTGACTTGCGACTGGATGCGGTCGATCGTTATCGAAAAGTGCAGGCAGAATATCAAGATTTTCTCAAGCTTGCGGAAGAAACCAGCAAACGTGATGCTGAACTTGTCTCAATGGCTCCGGATCAAAACAAAACCAGCCGTTATCCTGATCCTAACACTGTACCAGGAACGGACCCCTTGATCCCTCCCACTCCTGAACCAGCGAGTGAACTAACTCAACCTAACACACCACTTCCGCAGCCCAGTGCTCCACAACCTGTACCTCCGCAACAGAACACAACTCCCCAACCAAAACCACCGGTTCAACAACCCCGGTTTTCGGGCGCAGGTATCGTACGACGTGTGAACAATGGTCGAAATGGGATACCCACTCATGCCTTGGTAACTCCGAGCGGGCAGTTCCTTGCATTTTTGCAACCGATTTCTCCTCAGATCAATCTGGATTCCGCTCAGGGACGTCCCATGGGAGTCACTGGCAAACGCTGGTTCCGGTCTGACTTGCGAGGCGACTTCATTCTTGTAGAGTCAATGATGCAAGTTCGACTGCAGGCAGCTCCCGCTGTAAGACCCGGTCGATAATCGAGCATAACGATTCTCTCGGTCATTCATAATACATAAAAAAGCACCTTGCTCATAATTGGACAAGGTGCTTTTTAAATTTCATCAGAACAACAGAGAACTACACCATCTCTTCATTACTGGCGGCTTTCGCAACATCCTCTTCGCTAACATTCGAGGCCCCCTTCGGGTCATCTTTGAAAAGAATCATAAAGACGACCATAATCACAAACGCTGCCACCGTAGGATAGATCCAGAAATCTTTCCAATTCTCTAGTTTTGCAGCCCCTTCGCCGGTGACAATTGCATTGATTAAATTACCGCTGATCAGAGCACCTACCAGCATCCCTACCCCTTGTGTCGCTAGAACTAAAAATCCTTGAGCCTGAGCACGAATAGCAAGGCCTGCCTTCTGATCAACATAGATTTGCCCTGTTACAAAGAAGAAGTCATAACAAATTCCGTGTAGAAGAATCCCGGCGATAATCATCCAAGAGACGCCATCTGCGGCTCCCGCTGCAAACAATGCATAACGCACAACCCAAGCGAACATGCCGAACAACAGCATCCGTTTTACACCCAGAAGTTTGAAAAAGAGTGGCATTGCAACCATAAACAAAACTTCGGACATCTGACCGAAAGACATTTTGAATGCAGGCTTCTCAATGCCTGCGTCAGAGACAAATACAGGGGCGTAAGCATAATATGCGGCTAATGGAATACAGATTAATAAGGAACTCACCATAAACACGAGAAAAGAGCGATCTTTCAAAAGGGCTAGCGAGTCTAAACCTAGAATATCGCGTACTGAAATTGCTTTTCCCTTAGAAGCAGGTGGGGTGTGAGGCAGCGTTAAACTATAAATTCCCATCAGAACACCAGCTCCCCCTGCAACAAGCAAGGGTGTAGCTGTCTTATCTGCATCCAATACCTGACTAACAAGATAGTTAGCAGCGATCCAGCCTAACGTTCCAAAAACACGGACTAGAGGAAACCAAACTTGCTGATTCTTTAAATGAGAAAAAGCAATGGTATTGGTCAGCCCTAATGTTGGCATGTAGCATAACATGTGTAATAAAAGTAGCAGAATGAATATCCCACTGCCCGCCCCGTTTTCGCCAACAACACTAGGGGCATAATAAAGCACCGCCCCTCCTACAATCATCAGTACGGCGAGCACTCTTTCTGAAGAAAAAAAGCGATCTGCGACCATACCTAACACGAACGGCGAAATAATGGCGGCAATCGGACCAACCGTATATGCCCAGTAAATTGCGCTTCCCATCCCGTTGGCATCCATATAGTTTCCAACGGTAACGTACCAGGCTCCCCATACGAAGAACTCGAGGAACATCATGATTGAGAGGCGAATACCAATGACTAAAGGCGATTGCTGTGATGACATGCTGGGCTAACCCTTCTCCTGATCTGTTGCGGAATACTACGGTTTTCGGATCTTTGATCGATACGATCATGTCCAGAAACGACAATTCAGGCAAGGATAAAGGGATTCTCTACAGCGAATTTCTTTTGAATGGTCGGAGATAGCAGTTATCACTTTACTCGTTTACTTTGATCGATCATCAGTAACTCGCTAGAGTTACTCGCTCTTTTATCTATCTAAAAGGTCTCTAGAATCGACTGAAACACATATTTTCAGAATCTTAGACCAGAACATACATCCAGAAAAAAATCTCCCTATCTCAATAATTTGTAATAACTTACAGCTAAACATTCTCGCAAAACCACAATTATCTCAAAATTCCCAAATTATCTATATTTACATTATTGAGATAATCGATACAATCCTTTTAATCCGAACAATTGACATAATCGGAACAGGCGGAACTCACTCTCACCTTACTCTCAAATAAAACTGTCACCGCTTTCTGAGAGACCTTGATTATGAATCTATTAAAAAACTTCTGGAGTGATGAAGCCGGTTTTGTTGTGTCTGCTGAACTGGTCATGCTAGGGACCGTTGGAGTCCTTGGGGCCACAGTTGGCTTAAGCGCCGCCTCAACAGCCGTTAACGATGAAATGCTCGAATTCAGTCATGCAATCCGCAGCCTGGATCAAAGTTATCATGTGGAAGGCCATCAAAGCTGCCGCGCCTGGACAGCATCCTCTTCTTATCGACAACAGGATGTTGATATTTCCCGGGCCGATCTGTGTGGCCAAATTGAGAACATTGAGAACGCAGAAAAATCCTCTGAAAAACAAACTAAAATCAAAAAACGCAAGGCTCCTCCTAAATCGAAAGAGCTACGAAAGAAATTAGAGCAAAAAAAGAAGAACGAAAATAAGAAGAAAGCAAAGCAGAAAAAAGAAAAAAACAACGCTTAATTGCCATTGAACCATGATCCATTAAAACAATCAGCCCTCTTTTAGTGAGCTACTAAAAGGGGGCTGATTGTCTTAATTATGATCCTATTTATTTCGATTCCACTCATCAACCTGCTGTAAAACTTGAATCACGGCTTTCAAAGGATCCAGCGATTCTGCTTCAAAGCGTCTGGAAATCCGTGGGTTCTGAGGCGGAGAATAAGAGCAACTAAATAAGAACTCATTAGGGCGAACCCCTGGTTCAAGTCGATAATCTCTGATCCCCAGCTCATTCAACTTTTCAACAGCGGCACCCCATGTTGCAGGATCTCGTCGCAACATTTTTTCTGCTCGCAAGCGAAACTGAGTATCTACTTGTTTGACTGCAACCGGACGTGAGGGAGCCGTTTTATCAAATGGATTTACTTCGTTTTCTACCTGTCGGATCTCTTGATTAAAGGCCCCAGCTGACTCGAGCGAATCCTGTCCGGTCTCGAAAGACGCTTGTTGAAGAGGTTCGTTTTCTAAGTTCTGTTCGGACATGCGCCCCGAATTTACTGAAGCGAACCCGTTCCCCTTCTGATCTGTTTCAAACTTGGAAGGATTTGTTTCCAGCTCCCAGCCTTCTAACGCACCAGCAGGTGGTAACCATTCTTCTTCATTAAAGGAACGTTTTTGATTCGATGCCGTTTGTCCAAATGGACTTCTCATTTCTCCACGGTTTTGATTCAGCCGAGACTGTTTAGAAAGGTTATCTCCTCCTAAATCAATTTCATGTGATGAGCTATCGAATGAAATGTCTTCAAATTGAGAGCCGAAAGCCCCTTCATTGTTGACTTGGTCATTTTCATTAAGAGGGGACTTTTTAACAGGAGCGATTTCCGGAATGCCAAATATGGCCAACATCGGAACTGCGACCAAAGGTATCAGCATTAGTACGGTTGAAAAAAAGTTATTCGATTTGGAGCGCATTTGCGTATCTCCTCCATGCTCGCAACACGCTATCGGAAATTATCCGATTTGAACAATGGGAACACTCCTTGTTCTCAATGTTTGGGTTACCAGAAACCATATTGGTTAACCACAGTCTAACTCGACTAGTATTTGCCTTATTTGATCTGGCAAATCACTGATCATATTGTCCCGAGAAAACCATTTTGAGTTTGAAATTCCTCAATTTGTTTGACTCAAGGAGGCGGATCATACAGAAACGCCAGAGAATGAACAATTGGAGTTTTGAAGAATCTCCTGATTTCAGCAAATCTCAACAATTTCCTTATATGCTCTTTGGGGCGAACCATGTTAGAATAGGAGACATACGTTTTTTAAAAAGAATAAAAAGTTCACAATCCAGATGTCAGAAGAGATAATCTAAAGATTCTGTCTTGACAATTTACAAAAAAACAAAGAGAACATGTAATCAAATTTATTGCGGTTTACCAATTAGTTCGATTAGTACTGTAAAGGTCGAGCCAATACACGGATGGCATCTATTCTCGGCACTAAGTTATAAGACCGTATTATCTCACAAAAAGAGGGCTTCATTTAGAAGTTCCTATTCAGCAAAGTGGTCTATTTTCTTACTAGTTTTGAGTTAATCTTTCCAACAAGAGTACTTAGTCGGGAATAAGCTCAAAACAAGTGGATTTCGACAAAGGGAGTCACGAAATTCAATGGTAAAACAACACACTTACCAATCAAACATCGTTCTGGTCCGCCAGGCTAAAAAAGTGGCTATCACCGCAGGGGTTTTGATCCTTTCGGCGACTACTTATCTGACTCAAGCCAGTTTGGTACTGGCAGCAGATGCTGAGCATCCACTTGACCCTGCAATTCGGTTGGCGATGAAGAGCTACGATACGACCGGTCAAATTAAAGACTTTGAGGGTACCTTCATCAAACGGGAAAAAGTGGGACGCCGCATGCAACCCACCCAGACCATGCAGATCAAATTCCGTGAGAAGCCGTTGAGTGTCTATCTGAACTTTCAGAAACCACACGCGGGAAGAGAAGTCATCTATTTCCAGGGTAGAAATGGAAATCAGATCCTCGCTCACGAAACAGGGATCAAAGGACTCGTAGGAACGATCTCTCTTCAACCAAATAGTCCGCAAGCAATGGATGAAAGCCGTTACCCAATCACAACGATTGGCATCCGAAAAATGTTGTTTCAGATTTTGAAGCAATGGAAAGAAGAACGACAAGTGAATGCGGGAGTTAACGTGAAATATTTCCCCGATGCAAAGCTTGGTAACATGCAATGCAAAGTCTTGGAAACCAGCTATTCACAACAAAAACAGGGGCTCCGCTTTCAGATGACTCGATTATACATCGATAAGGCCACCAACCTGCCGGTTCGAGTTGAGCAATACGATTGGCCAACGAGAAGAAACAGTAAGCCTGAATTGGTGGAAGAATACACTTACACCAACATTCGCACGAACGCAGGATTGAATGATGCTGACTTTGATCCCAAGAACCCCTCGTACAATTTCTAAGCGAAACCACATAAATTAACGTTTCTTACAAATCAAAACCCGAAGGCTGAGCTTCAGTCTTCGGGTTTTTTATTCATTTCGATAATGACATCACAGACTGCCTACCTCTTTTCTATAACCGTAATATTCACTTACAAGTTGCAAGCGGTTCTCTCACATTGATATAATCAGATATTATTATATGTATTTATCTGATAGCTCTTCGACCGCTTAATAGACAGAGAATTGTCATCCAGCATCCCGATTTCCATCGGCTGATCAGATAAAATAAACACCCCACTTTGATCCACCAATGATTCAATGAACCACAAAGGAGTCCAACATGAGTGAAGCGCCCAAAGATACCTCATCCCGTCGCGAATTTTTGAAGAATTCGAGTCGACTCGCTGCTGGGGCTTCTGTTTTGGCTGGCACTGCAATTCCACACGTCTATGCTGCCGAGGAAAATACGATCAAAATCGCGTTAGTGGGATGTGGAGGCCGCGGGACAGGTGCCGCAGCTAATGCACTCTCAACTACCAGTGGGCCTATCAAGTTGGTCGCAATGGCAGACGTCTTTAACAACCGCTTAGACGTGAGTTATAAAAGCCTCAAAAAGGCATTTGGTGACAAAGTAGATGTTCCTGACGATCAGAAATTTATTGGCTTTGATGGATATGAAAAAGCAATCAGCTGTCTCGGACCAGGAGATGTTGTCCTGCTGGTTACACCTCCTGCATTTCGATGGGTTCACTTCGGTTATGCCATCGAAAAAGGGATTAACGTTTTCATGGAAAAACCTCTGACCGTTGATGGCCCTAGTACTCGCAAGATGCTTGAGCTGGCTAAGAAATCAGAAGAAAAAAATCTCAAAGTCGGCGTAGGCCTGATGTGTCGTCACTGTAAAGCACGCCAGGAACTTCATGACCGTATCAAAGATGGCCAGATTGGAGACATTCTGGAACTAAGAGCCTATCGCATGGCAGGTCCCACAGGATCTGCAGCCGCCGGTCCCAAACCGGAAAAAATGAGCGAACTCTTATACCAAATTAAAAACTTCCATGGCTTTCTCTGGGCGAGTGGCGGAGGATATAGTGACTTCCTGATTCACAACATCGATGAAAGTTGCTGGATGAAAGACGCCTGGCCCGTTCAAGCCGATGGTTCAGGA
>JAJDEK010000401.1 GCA_029259875.1 Planctomycetaceae bacterium | reverse complement strand
TAATCAGTAAGAAGCGAAAAACCATGCACAACGGAATAATACGAGTCCGATAAATCATGCGTATCGATTAACAATCAATCTGCGCATGGTGGTTTATATAGTGGACTTCAAAATACGAAACAACGTGAAGTATTTCATTTCGTTGATACCTGAATCGCTATTGCTGTCCAGTGCGTTTCTCTTATTGATTCTGGCCGGGCTTCCAGGTTGTGCAAACACAGACAATTGTTCCGATGGAACTTGCTCATCAACCGTCAGCAGGGTCAAAAAATGCTTCCTGTTTCATACCGATAAATGCTCTCCTCATCCTTACTATTCGCTGGACGGATATCAAACAAATCTTGATAAATTGGTTGTCAAACACGCTGCCAAAAAGTGTGCACATCAATCACTAAAAAACCTGGCCTGTCAGTGTAAAGACAAACCATCCAAAGCCTTTCGCAATGGATATCGAGAGGCCTACATTGATATCGCATTAGGAGATTCTGGTACAGTCCCTCCCGTTCCCCCTGAAGAATACTGGGCCGCCCATTACCGCACACCCGCAGGTTATATAGAAATTCAGGAGTGGTTTACAGGATATAAACTCGGCGCTGAACATGCTCTAGCCGATGGGCGACAGGAATATAGCAAAATTTCGACTCCCTATGCCTTAACAGGTTGGAATCAACCAGAGTCAGAGCAGTGGGATGAAAATATGAGCTATCCTCAAAACACTGTAACGCCTGAGACAAATTTGAACTACGCTCCACCTGCGCCAATGAGTGGTCCGCATCATAACCCTCAACTACCAAAGTTAATGATACCGAATCAACAACCAGCGCCTGCACCGCAACCGGAAATACCTTCACAGCCAATTCCTCAGAGGCATCACACGCTTCCGCCTCCGCCGATAACGCCAAGAAACACACAGCCACAGATTCAACCGGTATTGCCAAAACCACAAATCCGCAGCCAGCCACCAATTGTCGCACCTAAGCCTCCACTACGGTCTCAGGTTCCCTCTTCTACAAAAAGCCATCACCCTGCAATCAGGAACCCTGCAAGACCTGCATATATCAATGATGATCCGCCGCCAAATCCATACTCACTGCAGTCGTATCCTTATACACCATTACCCCAGAACATGTTGCCTTCAAACCAGTATCGACATTTAGATTACCGGAGCGCTCCGAATGGTCTGCCCTACTCTAATCCTGGTCAATCATTCAGAAACAGGTATTAATTTGGGGTGATGTGAATCAAAGCCAGAGAGTTTTCATCAACGCAACAAAGCCAAAGGGAATTTACGACAGGATGTCGCAACAATTCAACAACGCCATCATCGAATTAAAAGGTTCGGTCAGGATGCTGAAACTTAAAAAATCAACGCCCTCAATCAAGTGGCATATTCTTTGCGCACCGTTGTTGATTGTGATTCTGAATGGATGCGCTGCGATCCACCCTATCAAGGGGGTTCCCGCACAATACCTGCCAACTGAATACAAGGCAGAAATGAAATCCGGAAAGGAAACCATCGACCTCTCACTACTCCGACAACCTACACCAAAACATTACCTGCTCGACTCCGGTGATGTACTAGGTGTCTATATAGAAGGCGTACTTGGCCAATTTAAAGATGTGCCGCCAGTTCATTTTCCTCAAACGCAAGAAGTTGCTCCCTCGCTTGGTTATCCCATCCCCATTCGTGAAGATGGCACAATCTCACTTCCACTGATTGGAACTGTCTTTGCGCGAGGGCTGACACTCACGCAACTCGAAGAAACCATCCGCCGCAAGTATACGACTGAAAAAAGTATTTTGAGAGAAGGACGCGACCGCATTCTCATCAGTCTCCAAAAACCGCGATCATACCGCGTCCTTGTCATTCGTCAGGAAAATTCCAATGACACTGTTGGCAGCAGTGGAGGCACTTTAAATATTGGAAGATCCAAACGGGGTACAGGCCGCGTGGTGAATCTGCCTGCTTACAATAACGATGTTCTGCATGCGTTGGCGGAAACAGGAGGGCTTCCCGGGCTGGATGCAGAAAATACCATTTATATCATTCGAGGTGGTGCACACAAACAAAATAATTCAATCTGTCCACAACCCATTCATACGGGTTCCACCAAGCCTCGTAACCTAACATCCAATCAGAACATCCAACAGGTTTCCGACACTTATACGCCGATTCCGCAATCACCGACACCGATGGACTCTGGATTCCAAGTGGGACAACCACTTTACAGTATCGATGGTGGAACATACTCCGATGAATATATGACGCCATCAATTATTAATGAATCAACGATGCAACGCTCTGGAATTATCAAGGTTCCCATTCGTTTGAGTCCCGGAGAACAGATTCATCTGACACGCGATGATATCATCCTGCATGATGGAGATGTTGTCTTCATCGAATCACGAGACACGGAAATATTCTATACAGGCGGTTTACTGGGTGGTGGCCAATACACGCTTCCTCGTGATTATGACCTGGATATCCTAGGCGCGATCTCCATTGCACAGGCCTCACAAAACGGAAGTAATACCACTTCCAATGGTGGGCCTTCTGCCTTGAACCAAGATGTCTCAATCAGTGCAAGTAATGCCATCATCCTGCGGCAACTACCCAACGGAACACAATTGCCGATTAAAGTAGATTTATACCAAGCAGTGCGTCACCCCAGTCAGCGTGTTCTGATTCAACCCGGTGATTACGTGATCCTGCAATATACGAAGTCAGAAGCAATCGGTGCTTTTATTCAACGTCACTTGCTTGAAGGTGCGTTATTCGGACTTGCCGCTTCTAACTTGCAAAGTAATCGCTGACCGCTCAAAAAACCTTACTCAATCGGCTCGTGCTGAAGTGCACCGGATGAAGGTGACTATTTGCGTATGACAAAACCCTGTTTCTCATTGGGATCAGCCAACAGTACTTGACCTGTATGCATCTTTTTCTCGTCCTTCGCTCCTCGACCGACTAAAAGCAGTTTGTCAGTCACGCGCTCAATTCCCAGACTACAATCGAGATCGTATTTTGCTATGAAATTGAAAGTAGCATCTGCTTTCAAAAGTTTTGTCCCATAGCAGCCAAACCACCACTGATTGTCAGCAAATGTAGCAGTTTGAATGCCCATTAATGTATAGCCGCTTTTCAATACATGTTTTTTGACAAATTTAAAGTGCTCGTCATATTCATAGAGATAATTCTCCTTAATTCCCTTCGGAAGGCCACCAACGACTACGAACTTTTCGTTATGTGTTGCAATTCCCCCTGCTCCATAAGTCACTTCTGGAGTCTGATGTTTGGCAATCAGTAATAGTTTTTCAGCATCGTACACATAAACCCAAGAATCTGCTTTTCCTTGTGGGTTATTGAAATCACCAAAATTGACTGCCACAAAAACCTTACCACTCTGGAAGCAGAGATCACCATGATGATTTCCCACAGGAATTTTAGTCAGAATTTTTCCGGAAGCATTGGTTTTCACAAGCTCAGTTGTAAAACTCCAGAAGATATTTCCCAGACCATCAATGCAAATTCCCTGCAAGTGATGCGGATATTTTCCTTCACACTGCGCATTGACATATTCAATTTTCTTCTGATCTGATTCCTTTTTCGCATCGGCGCTTACTTCTGAATGAAGACTGCAAACGATACTGAATATCAAAACGAAATAGACTAACTGCAATTTCATACCTGAGAAATCTCCCTCAGCGGGCAAAACTCTTAGACAGCTCTAAACCAAACATCCAAATCGATGATGTTATTTCATGCTACAAAATATGTCTGAATTACAATCTAATCAGAAGAAATTAGATCCGGACCATCCCCGGCTCTTTTTTCGTAAGTCCCTTTTGACGATTTCACATATTTGGTGAAACCCAGGTCCCCCAAACGTTTGTCATCATTTAATGTTCGCTTCGCTTCAGCGTCAGACCATTTTCCAGAAATAAAGGCAGCTGAAATTACTTTGCGAACAGCTTCACCGGTTTTGGGATGCTCAGTTAGTATCGGATCACTCATTCTCTGAATGACCTCAAAACGTTCGCCCGGAGTTCCATCCGGGTTGATTACTTCATAAACATAAGTAGGCATTGCTACTTTTTTACCTCTCAACTCAACTTTTAATATAATCCAAGTAACAATCAGAATCTATGTTCTAAACTTGTTTCCAGTTTCGCCTGCCTTAAGCTTACTCACAATAGGAATGACCTTAAACAAGTTAATGCAAGGAATCATAAGAATACTTACTCTTTTCAAAATGGGAAGAACCCACTGGAAATGAGAGATCTCGGAAGTTCTTCACCTTCAGACACTTTTTTATGTGGTTTCCTCAACAAATTCTGTACAATACTTCAGTAAAGATAATTTCAGCAATCAAACCCGGAACAATACACGATTGTTTCTTCATCAGATTTCTACGAAGTCAAACAATAAACCTCTTAGTATATGCGTATGCAATACCTTATTCTGCCTGATTTCAGTCATATCCAATCCATTTCAGCAGGAAAAAGTTCTGATGTTTGAATCTGAAGGTTAACAATTAGTGGCTGGTATTGCTGGACCTGGCCAGCTAGAATCTGTTAGCATCAGCGTCTATTGCTGAATCCAAACAAACTCACAAAAGTACACATTCGATCA
>JAJDEK010000041.1 GCA_029259875.1 Planctomycetaceae bacterium | reverse complement strand
TGAATTCTTGTCTAATATTTTACATTTTATTTACCAAAAGAATACTCTCAAAATAATGTTTGCTGCCATCCCTATCATATTATTTACTTACTTTTTAATATTTTGCAGACACATAAGAAACGACAACTTTGAATCTAAATGGGAGCAGGAGCTTGCAATTATTGTTAATGGCTGTTGAGCCAGTTGAATTATTAAGATTAATAAGCGGATTAGATGCTCCAAATTCAATTCTGATCAGCCTGTTGTTTATTGCGCTGGGCATGCTCAGCATCACTAAAGGAGGAGACCTCTTTACAGATAGTTCTGTTGAGATCGCCAGATTGACTCGCGTACCTCCAGTCATTATTGGTGCGACCATTGTCAGTATGTCAACTACGTTTCCCGAGTTAATGGTTTCTGTCACTAGCACTCTATCCGGAAAAGGAGATCTGGCGGTCGGGAATGCTTTGGGGTCTTGTTTATGTAATATCGGTTTGATTATTGGTTCATGTGCACTTCTGAATGGATATCTGGCTCGGAAGCGAAATACTGAGAGTAGTATTCCCGTTTCTCGGTTTACGATTGTTGGGCCGGGATCCTTCATGCTGTTCTCAGGAGTGACTGTCTGGCTGTTTAGCCTCTTTTCAACAGGAGATGCCGTCACTCAAAACGGAGCACCAGCTGAATTTGCGATAGCGCGTTGGCAAGCAGGAATTTTACTCTGTATCCTGGCAGCTTACATACTGTTTACTTTGAGAGTGGCTTTGAGATCAAGACATGACTTTGGTGAAGAGCAGGAAAATCCACCGCATGTCGAAAACGTTAAAACTTATTATTTCAAATTAGCTTTCGCATTTTTTTGCGGTGCTTGTCTGGTCATTTTGGGGAGCAAATTGCTGGTAACCAATGCAGTACAAGTGGCGCGCTATTTCGAAGTCTCTGAGCTGCTGATTGGATTGACAATCCTTGCTGTGGGGACTTCTCTGCCAGAATATACGATCTCGGTCCTTTCTATTGTTAAAGGCCATGGCGCATTAGGTACTGGAAATATCATTGGGGCCAACGTATTGAATATCACGATGGTCATAGCCACATGTGCGTTGATTCGACCTTTACCAATCCCAAAGCAGACCGTCTTGCTAGACGGGCCCGTCGTAATTTTATTAATTCTGGCAATGTTGGGGCTCTCTTGGAGACGAAAGCAAATCTCTCCTCTAAGTGGGTTGATTTTGTTGACCATATATGTGGGATATTTACTCGTTGCTACGTTCTGGTTTGGCCGCTAGCCTTTCTATTCAAAGTAAAGGCTTGATTCAATGACCAATTTAAGAATATCATAGCTCAAGTCGAATCGTTTCATTGGGACCAGTGACTTAGTCGTCAGGTTTAGGTTGTTTTTCTCACTGAATGTCACTTTCTTTTGTATTGTTCCCGAATTCAAAAATGCTCCCAATATGGTCAGAATTGGTATAATAGGACTTGGTCCATACTGGGAACAGCGCTATGAACCTGTGCTGCGTATGATGGATCAGAGAATCCAGATCAAAGCAGTGTATGACCCAGTTCGTAGTCGTGCAGAACAGGCTGCTGAACATTGGAATGCAGCTGTTGTTTCAGGAATTAGTTCTCTGGTCTCACGTTACACACTGGATGCGTTTCTCTTGTTACATTCAGATTGGATGGACCATTATCCACTGAAAATACTTAGTCAGCAAGATCGGCCCGTATATATTGCTGGCAGCTTAGGTGAAGAACTTGAAATATTGGAATCGATTCATTCCAGAGCGACAGAGCAGTTAGTGACCTTGATGCCTGAGTTCAGTCGGCGATATTCACAAGCAACAAGTCGTTTTTTTGAATTAGCGGTGACTCGCTTAGGGAATCCGAATTCAATTCAAATCGAGACCTGTTGCCCTGCAGCAGACCAAGATGTCGAAGTGCCCGGGCAGAAGAATGAAGCCGATTTTCTGGTCGGATTATTTGACTGGTGTTGTTATGTCATGCGTACGAAACCAGTGCGAGTTCAGACCACTTTTCATTCTGATTCGAGCGATTTGTCAGAAGATTATCGACAAATCAAAGTCGAATTTTTGCCGGATCCTGTAACAACTTCCGAACGTTTCGCATTGATTAAAATAAAAAGTGAACAGAGAGAAACAGAATCCTTCTTCCCCAAGCATCAGATTAAATGCCGAAATGGGATGGCTGAGTTTCGTTCTCCTGACGAACTTCATTGGGAAGATGAATCGTCCTCGATCACAGAGTCACTGAAAAGTGATCGGCGAGAATTGGAAGTGATGTTGGACCATTTTTGCCGCCGCGCTGTTGGTGGTATCATTCCAGTCGCCAATATCAGCGACGTCTGTCAGGCAATTCAACTTGTAAAGCTATCACGCGAAAGTTTGAAGATTGGAATGCCTGTCGAGTTTGTGACAGGCAGAGGGCAAGACTAAAGTATCCGATGGATTTCTGTCACTTACAGAAATATGTTTGAAACAAAACACCAATTCAACAAGTGTGAGGAGAGTTTCTATTTTGAACGTTGTGCGTGAGGGTGAGCTTTTTCGTAAGTTTCGCGTAAACGTTTTGTGCTCACATGTGTATAAATTTGTGTGGTGGTTAAACTTTTGTGTCCTAGCAGCTCTTGTACGCTACGTAGATCTGCACCACCATCTAGGAGATGTGTAGCGAAACTGTGCCGCAATGTATGCGGGCTCGTTTTTTTATCCAGTCCTGTTTGGAGTAAATATTTTTCCAGCATGCGTCCCACACTACGTGTTGTAATGCGGGTTTTAAGTCGATTAAGAAAAATTGCGTCAGAGTCTGGATGCGCTTTTGGTTTTGCTTCTCTCTCTTCTAGCCAACGTTTTAATGCTTTGTCAGCATAGCTGCCAATCGGAGCAATGCGCTCTTTTCGCCCTTTTCCCAAGACACGAATAATATTCGAATCCTGATCCCAATCACTGATATTCAGACTCACCAATTCGGAAACACGCAAGCCCGCAGAATAGAGTGTTTCAAAAATGGCTCGATCTCTGAGTCCCATTTTGTTATTAGCGGGAGGCGCTTCCAGCAGTGAAGCAACTTGGTCCGTTGTTAAGAAATGGGGCAATTTTCTTCCGGTACGTGGCGTTCGCAATGGTTTAGCAGGATTGGTTTTTGTGTAACCTTCTCGACAACAATAGCGGAAAAAACTTCTGAGGCACGCTAAGCGTCTGGCTATTGTGGTTCGCTCATATTGACATTCGTGCAAATAAGCGACGAAGCGACGAAGTTCACTGATTCCAATGCGATCTGGCGGTAGTAGCTCCCCTTCGTAGTCAGTCAGATATTCGACAAGACTGTCCAGATCTTCCGCATATGATTTAAGGGTCAAGTCAGATGCGTTGCGTTCAATTTGTAGGTATCGCAGGAAGCTATCAATCGCGTCATGCAGTTCAATTGACTTGATTGATTGCGAAGAGATCATAAAACTTAAGGTATCAGTTCTTAGTTGATGAACTTCGTTTGGGGGAACATGCTTTTTTGCGAGAGAATGCAGTAATCACAACTCAGGCTGTTTTCCGTAACCGCCCTGATTGTTCTTCCAACTCTGCTTCCCGTCTTAATTTTCTTACTTTTTGACTCATGACAGCAGCATCGTACCAAGTAAAACTTAATTCCTTGTCAGCTGCATATTGCCCCAGTGTTTGTAACATCTGAGAAGAACTGGCATCGTCATATAAAAACACGTACCGTTCTGAATCTTTAACTAATGCGACGACATTCATTTGTTGTTTCACGATAGCAGTCCTTTGTTTTTCATCAGAGCACTAGAGTCAGAGACTGGATTGAGTGGGAGTGCTCATTTAACCGCAATAGTTAATATCGGCTATCGAGCGGTGAGATTATCGGTATTTTCTTACTTTGAAGATGATCTGATGCTTAGCTTGACCACCATGGAGCGTTAACATCTCTAAAATCATTAAATGTGATGTAAACCGAATAAAGTCCTCACTTCGATGTAAATAAGCTTCCCAACCACCACTACGGCGGTCTCCGCTTACTTCGAGGTAATCTCGTAAATGAGCGACTAAGGCTGCGTCAGATCCATCAAAGAGCCTTGTATAAGACATAAAAGGTTGGCGTGGATCGAAACCGGCTTCTTCTGTGGACTCCTCTGGCGGACAGTATTCTTCTAGTTGGTTCAGATCCGAAGAATCTTTTGGGGGCACCTTAACACGTGGGGGGATTGGTGGTTTGGGGGCAATGGCCGGTCTCTGTGTCGATTTAGCCAAAGATTGAGGAGGCAGGGACATGGGAGCTTGGATCACTGTATTTGCTGTTTGAGCTCCCTGATTGGCTTGTGCGTAAGCCTGAATCACTCTTGTATTTGAATTGTTGTAAGGCCATGGACCATTGTTTTCCGAAGATTGTCCTCGAAAAACGGTTTCTAATGCTGGGGGAGCCAGGTTCTTTTCTGGTGGGCAGCCATCGGGGCAAGGTGGTTCCTGCATTTTTAGTTGTAATTTTTTATCTTGCTTGATTGCTTTACGTTCCATATGAGAGGCTTGTCTCTCTGCTCGCTTCATTTCATGTTTAGCTTTTTTGGTTTCCTTAGCCATAAGTCGATCTAAATAAAATAGTTCATTTAAAGTCGTTTTTTTGGCGTGGCGCTCTTCAACCAGTAATGGAAATCCAGGTATAAATTCCTGAGCATGAGGTGAATACCATGAAACCTGCATCCCAATTCGTGGTGGATAGTAAGGTGAATAATCGGTGACTGCACCAATCACAACTGCGTCAACATTAAGGACTTGAGCTAGTTTTAGAACATCCTCGGGATTATTCATCTGTAGTTGATGTTCCACCATCGCTACCTCGGCAACGCCCAATGGTAAAACTTGAAATCCGGGGACTTTTTGCAATTCGGAATAGTAAGCGAGTGCAAAACGTCGTCCATCAACGTCTGGTTCCTGGCTTAGATTAAAGAATGGTACGATAGCGACTGTTTTTAGCTTAGGATTGGGGTTGGTGACAGAGGTCTGCATGATGACACACCCCGTCAGGCTGGATAAACAAATTAACAATGTAAAAATGCGAGTCAGCACCGGAAGGTTCCCATAGGATAAAGCCAGAAAGAATCGATATCGTCCTTATCGGCATAATCGGTAGAGAAACTTCAATGAGAAATCTTTAGGTAGATCGCCTATTTTTACTTTTGGGGTAAATCGAGTATATTTAGCAATACGCTTCTCGCTGATTCGATAAACGTCACCATATTCAGGCTAGGAATTGCCTGATAAGATACAACAGGAAGCCGAAATTACGTTTTTTATGTTTAAAGTTCCCATGAAGCCTTCTTTTCCATCCCAACCAGATTCGCGATCTCCCATCAGCTATGGTTCGCTGCAATTGGAATCTCGCTATTTGCTGTCTCCTTTGGCAGGGTATACGAATTTACCCTTCCGGCGGATTGTTAGAGAATTGGGAGGTGTCGGTTTAGCGACGACCGATTTGGTAAATGCCCGAGGGTTACTGGAAGGAAGTGAAAAGACGCTTCAGCTCATTCAAACCTGCCCTGAAGATACTCCTTTTGCAGTCCAAATCTTTGGTAATGAACCAATACAGATGCGCGACGCCGCTCAGTTATTAGAAGATCGAGGCGTTGATTCGATTGATATCAATATGGGGTGTCCCGTCAATCGAATTGTCAAAGGAGGAGCTGGCGCCAGCATGATGTGTCGTCCTGATAACACGGTGTCGTTGGTGAAGTCTGTTGTTGAAGCAGTAAAGATTCCTGTGACTGTCAAAATGCGTCTCGGCTGGGA
>JAJDEK010000005.1 GCA_029259875.1 Planctomycetaceae bacterium | reverse complement strand
TCGCCAAAGCTCATGATTGATTTTAATTTGTTCATCAAGAACGGCATCTGTGCATATTTGCTCATTATGCTGCTGACCCTTTTACAAGGGTGCGGCAAGATGATCAGCAACAGTGCGACTGAGCAGTTATTGACTTCAGATGCGGTTGATCAGACGATTTCAAAAATAGATTTCAGTAATTTGGCAAATAAAAAAGTCTTCTTTGACACCACATATATCAAAAATGTTAAGGGAATGGGGTTTGTAAATGGAGACTACATTATCAGTTCGTTACGTCAGCAGATCGTCGCGGCTAACTGTTTGATTCAAGAAAAAAAAGAAGATTCAGATTATGTGATCGAAGCGCGTGTGGGCACTCTGGCCACTAATGGACATGAAGTGAATTACGGGATTCCTGCAAGTAACATGCTTTCTTCTGCAGCATCATTAGTTCCCACAGCTCCCAGTATTCCAACCATTCCTGAAATATCATTAGCAAAGAAGAATAACCATAGCGCCGCAGCAAAGATTAGCGTGTTTGCCTACAACCAGAAAACACGTGAGCGTGTCTGGCAATCTGGTGTTCTCCAAGCAAAGAGCACAGCCCGCAATACTTGGATTCTCGGTGCAGGACCATTTCAACGGGGAACGATCTACAAAGGTGGGACTCAGTTTGCAGGTTCAAAAATTGAGATCCCATTAACAGGTGAAGACGAATTTTCTAATGCGAGCACAGTCGATTACCTGGAGTCAGCACGGTTAATTGAAACTCCTTAGATGTCTTCAACTAAGGGCGATGCGCCAAAGCGTGAAGTGAAAACACTAGAAGAGTGGATTCAGGCAGAGACTAAGGAAAAAGAAAAGCCAAAATCAAAAGATTCTTCGAGCACAAAAAAAGTAGAAACCAAGTCGGATTCAGTCACTCAAACTAAAACGATTGAAGAAGAACAAGCTATCCCTGAAGTAAAGGCTCCCGTTGACCCATCGAAGATCAAGACGGTGCTCTTCCTGAAACCAGGAAAAGCAGCAGCTAGTTATCAGGATTGGTTGCAAGGGGACTCTTCCCGAATCTCAACGGTCTGGCCCAAAGACCCCGAACCGGTGCTCAAAAAGACTCTTGAGACCCCCGCGGATTCAAAGACGGCAGAAAAGTTTGAGTTTGATAAGACATTTCGCAAAATTCTTAGTGAATAAATGCCTGATTGTCGCGTAATAGGTTCAGAAAGAGGAACGATTAAAGTCCTCATCATATTCTGAAAGTGATTTCTTCCAATTCTGATTTAGACGAACCGGGTTGTCATATTAATTGTCTAAAGAGATGGTTCTAGGAATTATCGAATTGATGAGAACTGCCCATAAAGTGATAGCATTCTGGCTGTCAAAGTGGCACTGTCTAGTTCTATTAGCGTAGCAAGATTTGGTGCGTAAATGATTGATTATAAATGAGTTATGGTTTTTGTTCGTCAGGGAAGGCAGGTTTGGCACATTCTATGCGGTAAAATTGAACTAGAAGACTATAAATTTCGTTTTCTAAGATTAGGTGGGGATGATTTGAGAAGGCTCACAAAGTTTCATTCCCCAAATGTTCAATCAGAAGATTCACCTGGTGAGGTGGAACGGGAGGTTACAATGATGATTCCTCGAATTCCTCAAAAAACAGTTCGCAAATTGATTGCAGCTGAAGGCTATTTAGAGCTGGGAATGCCACTACAAGCGCTTAGGGAATTGGATAAAGTCACTGATCCTGGATCATTAACGGCTTCCTATTCTTTTTTACGAGGAGAATCACTGAAAAGAGTCGGTCGTTATTCAGAAGCGATTGAACCATTGCAATATGCGGCTGATTTATTGCCCATTCCGCACAGTCAGCTTCCCTGGAAATCATTAGAGACTTGTTATCGGGAAAGTGGCCAGAGCGAATTGGCTGATACAGCAGAACGCACTGCCGACGAAATTGCTTCCGAAGCAAATATACATCTACGCTTTGATCCCCTCGGAGCACAATTTAATCCAGTCATCCACCACGAAGTTCATCTCACCATTTCATTCGAACCTGCTCAGGAAGCAGACGAACTAGGCTCGGATGAAAATTTTCTCCTCGATGAAGAGACAGAAGATTTTGGTCTCGATCCCGATGAAGAATAAAAGATTCATTATTAATCATTGTTTATGAATCTGATTCCTAAAACACTCTACAACTAATTTGCAACCTCAAGATTGAGATGTCTTGCCTGTTTTAGTACGGTAGAGCTTGCCGTTTCTGACAGGCCGTTATATGTCTTTGATTCTTTTGTTGAGGTTGCATGCACAATGCGTTTTCTAGTGCGTTCGTGGAACTTGGTTTGTTTTCTCTTAGCCTTTATTCTGTTCAGCCAGTCTGCTTTCGCAGAAAATAAAACAGCGCCAGCCAAGCCTAATATTATTTTGATTTTTGCAGATGATGTTTCCTGGAATGATCTCGGTTGTTATGGGCATCCCACCATTCGGACTCCGAATCTTGATCGGCTCGCCAAAGAGGGGCTGCGGTTTGATAATGCTTATCTCACAACCAGTAGTTGTAGTCCCAGTCGATGTAGTGTGATCACAGGCCGCTATCCGCATAATACGGGGGCTCCTGAATTACATACACCTCTTCCAAAAGGTCAGGTTTTGTTTCCTCAATTACTGCGAGATTCTGGATATTATACCGTTATATCCGGCAAGCAACACATGGGCAATTATGCACTCACTGCCTTTGATCATGTTTCGAAAGGAAAGGGACCAGGCAGAGAGGCCGATTGGGTTCCCATTCTCAAAAAAAGACCAAAGGACAAACCATTTTTTTGTTGGTTTGCCTCCGTAGATGCACACAGAGCCTGGCAGGCATCCAAAGAATATAAACCGCATCAACCTTCTGAAGTGGTCGTTCCCCCATATCTAATCGATTCTCCCGAGACTCGCCGCGATCTGGCGCAGTATTATGATGAAATCAGTCGGATTGATTTCTTTACCGGCAAAATTCTTGACGAAGTCGAAGCACAAGGAATCGCTGACAACACGTTGATTCTTTTTTTCTCTGACAATGGCCGCCCCTTTCCCCGCTGTAAGACCAGACTCTACGACAGTGGTATTAAAACGCCGATGATGGTGCGTTGGCCTGGTGTGGTAAAGCCGGGAACTGTGAGTCAGAGCTTGGTCAGTACAATTGATATTGGACCAACGGTATTAGAATTGGCAGGAGTCACTTCCGATCCAAGGATTCAGGGAGTCAGCTTTCAAAAAGTGCTCACTCAACCTGATGCAAAAATTCGCGACTATGCTTTTGCCGAACACAATTGGCACGTATTCAAGGCACACGAACGGATGGTACGCTCAGGAGATTGGCTTTACATCCGCAATGCATGGCCGGAACAGCGAAACCTTTGCGTAGAGTCGATTGACTTTCCTTCAGGCGAAGTGCTCTGGCAGCGATTTAAAGAAGGCAAACTTAATCAATATCAACAAGATGTTTTTTTGAAGCCTCGACCCAAAGAAGAACTATTCCTCGTGACGGAAGATCCATATCAGTTTAACAATCTGGCCGCGAAACCAGAGTACGCTGATGAATTGACACGACTGAGAGGCGTATTAAATCAATGGACTGAGGAGACAGGGGATACCGTCCCCAAGAATCCGACCTTGGATCGAAATCAGCGACCCGGTGCACCAAAGCCGGCTAAATTTGAACATCGTGAAATGCCGGGAGATGCAAAGCAGGCACATTCAATTAATGCACCAGGACCCGTTCTGGCCCACTAATTTGAGGGATTCAAATACGACTGCTCGATTTGGTGCTACTACTTTGATACGATACTTTTTGCTTTAGATGAAATTACAACACTATGATTTTAATGGGAGAGAAAACATGACACGATATCGAGTTTGGGGATTCAGTCTGGCCGTTCTAGCGGCTGTTTGTCTAACAGGAAGTGTGCAAGCTGGAGAGAAGTCTGGCTGGGTAAATCTGTTTGATGGCAAGACACTCGATGGTTGGGTTCAACATAATGGAACAGCCACTTATAAAGTGAAGGATGGTACAATTGAGGGTACGACCTCAGAGGGAAGTCCGAATTCCTTTTTATGCACTAAGAAGAACTACGGAAATTTCGAATTGGAATTTGAAGTCAAAGTTCATAATAAGCTGAACTCCGGCGTGCAGATTCGTAGCCAACAGGAGAATGGCGACGGTCGTGTGAATGGTCCTCAAGTAGAAATTGAAGCCAGTGGCAAGAATGGTGCAGAAGCTGGTTATATTTATGGTGAAGCGATCAAGTACGATGGTAAAGGCATTGGTTGGATGACACCTGAAGATCAACGTAAGCCACATAAGAATCTTAAGGATGGTGAATGGAACCAATTCCGGGTTGTCGCCAATGGTCCTAAGATTCAAACTTGGGTGAATGGTAATCAAGTCTCGGATCTAACCGATGAGAGAGTTTATAAGTCGCACCCGTCAGGCTTCATCGGCCTGCAGGTTCACGGTATCAAAAAAGGAACAGGCCCTTACTCAGTTGCCTGGAAAAATATTCGGATTAAAACACTCGACTAGAGTCGCTGGATGTGTTTTGTAGAAGCATCCCAGTCTCGTTTCGCGTTAATTAATAAAGGAGAGTCTGGTTTACTCAGGCTCTCCTTTTGTATCTCACTAGAGTGCGTCCAATTTAACTATAGAGGCATCAACCAATTATACTTGATCCAAATGGCCTTGGAGACGCTACAATAAACCTAGATATAGGCTAGACTAACAATTTTCGATATCTAGTGGTCTCTGAGATCGTGATGATTCCGCAAAGACAAAATTCTGAACAAGACTTCGCTGGCAAACGTGTGAAGCTGGAATAAAATTGTCATCTTAATATCTTAAGTGGTGGATATTGTGAATCAGTTCATAAAGCTCACCAAACTAAGATCCGCTTGACAAACTCGTGACGAGTTCTCTGTTCCATTTCGCGCAGCACCCCGGTGAAAATTTTCGCACTTGACGCCGCTGCGCCGTTTTCGAAACTCCCTGATTCTGAGTCGCGCGCGCGAGGCGCTTTTTTCTGGTAACTGCACACCGCGTACAACCTCAGTTTGTGAATGCGAAAAAGCATCGTTTTTTCCACATTTTCACCTGAAGTACCAGAACCGGCTCCTAATGTCTCGTATCGAGTCACTCCTTTTGAACACGTTTTCCACAACCACAAGGGAAACCAAACCATAATTTTGTACCACATCTCAGACAGAACCGCGCAAATGTGTCTCTTGACCGTGGTGTGCCGTTCCACATGATAAGACCATTGCAACAAAACGAGCCTGCGTTTAATCAAAGGAATGATGAACATGACGACTCTCACCTCTCATATCAAAACAAAACTCAGCAAGGAACAGCAAATTCAATTGGTACAGCTTGTGAAACATTTACTGTGCCTCGGAAAACATCCTTTAGAAATCAAACGCGCGGTCACTCTGGAATTC
>JAJDEK010000400.1 GCA_029259875.1 Planctomycetaceae bacterium | reverse complement strand
AGACCAGCAATTTTGCGTACTTTGAATATTGTGCCTTTGTGAGTTATTTTAATGAAAAGAATGACAGAATCACAAATCAGAAAGACAAAAACCGCAAACCAGCTGCGCTGCAAATTAAACCATTGAAGGGACGCAATCACTGGTTCCTTAAGAAAGATTGGCGATGATGTTAAGCCTTCCTGGCCAACTGCCTCGATGCGATACATATAAGGGACACCGACCTCGCAATTTGAATCTCTGAACTTGTTGACGCGGTAGGTCGGCTCGCCGATTATCTCATACTTCGCATCTTTCGTGTCTGCCTCTTTTCGGGAGATAACATAACGTAAAACTTTACGCGGTTTAGTGTCCTCTTCGTCATCCAGAGACAGAGTCCAGAACAGATCGATGGCATTTCCCGCGTCGCCGGGAACGTCTTCTGCTCTGAATTGAGTCGGCGGTGCCGGTGGTTCTGCCGCTATTGCCAGACTCGCACTCGAAGTGATAAACCACGTGAGTGGAACCATCACTCGTCTGATTATCACATTTTTACATAAATGCATGAATAATTATCCTTCGATGAGTTCCACGTTAGCCCGGGGAACAACTACTGCTTTTCCAGAATCGAGAATGACTTCGAGTACCCGTGATTCAGAGCCAGATTCCAGTGTTCGCAGTTCTGTAGGCATCTGTCCTACTTCGCCGAGTAAACCAAAATAGGGGTCTCTAATAATTCGGACGGGAACACCGATTTCTAAGATGCCCATCTCACTCTTGTCTTTAGTATCGGAATTGGTGTCAGCCTTCGTATGGTCGTCAAGCGGAATGACAATTTCGGGTCGTAACACCCCAGCACGAATTTGTGTTGTTCCATTAATGGCGGCCTCGGCACCCTCTCGTTCTTTAAGAAGCCGAAAGGTACGCTCTGCCATGGCAATGTCGCCAAAGCCTTCTGTGATGATCAGTGTAGTACCGATATTTTCTGATCCGGTAACGGCGACTCCCAGATCATAGCCGAGAATTTCTTTCAGATCTTCGTCATCCATTCCTCCGGAAATGATTGCAGCTGCGCCGATTTCAATGCCCCGCTTGACGGCATCACCTGTCATACGCGCACCACCAATGACAATCTTGCCTTGCATGGATTCATTAAGTAGATGCGCTTCTAAAGGCTCTTGATTATTCTGACAAGCAAATTGAATGATTCCGTATGCTTCACCACCAATCCCTAGAATACCCTGTAAAAAGGTGACTTCCGATTCAATGACCACTCCCTGATTCGGGATCACCTCTTTCACAGTACCTGCTTGATAAGCACGAACTTGAATCGGCAACGGTGCGCCACGCAGAATGACTTGGCCAGTGACATGTGAGATGGATTCGATTGTGCCAGAGGTTTTAGTCGTTGTTTCTGCTTTGAAAAAACCGAATATTCCTTTGCTGCGTGCCAGAATATCTCCCTCGTGAACTTCATCACCTTCTGAAAAGAGCATACAGTTTGGTACTTCAGATGGGGCGGTAGAAATTTGATTGGCGACATTGATCGGAGTGACATCACCGGGCATGAAGGTTTGAGCAACGATTTGTTGAGACGTGACGCGATCACCTGCTTTTACAAGCACATCGCCCGGAATGGGGAGGATGCGCCGACTCGCATGCAGCACTCGCTGACGAATTTGTAATCCTGGTGAATATGCCTTTGCCATAATTGTCAATTCTTTTGAGTAGTATCGTGCTTACTTCGAATGATTGTCAGGGTACAACTGTAATTCCTGCACCCAACTAGTCAACTGAGCCAGATGCTGTGTCTCCTCGGCTGGCACCATGAGTGGTCTGCCTCGTGCATCGAGAATCAATCCGACCGTACCACCACGTACTTCGAATTCCATTCGTTTTCCAGGACCAGCCCCAAAGTCATAACCGCGTTTCGGTTCGACTGTGATTGTTGCCGTTTCATCCTGAGCGAGAGGAAAGAGTTTCATCTCACCACACATCATCTCGCCAGATTGATTAATTGCGTTTCCTGAAATTTGATATTGAAAGCAGGTTTTTCCAGTACGATAAAAGCCGCGCGGTGCAATGCAGGTTCCCAGATAGACCAGACAGTCCCGCTCAAAAACCTGTAATGCGGCTTGAGGGTGAACCTGTGCCAGCACTCCCAAATGAGGCATCATGAAAATACTATCTTTGGCCAGTACAGTGATACCCTCGGGTTCGAAGGCATCTATCATCATGGCTGCGGTCTGATTCATATTTGGGGCATGTGAGAGCACACCTCCCGAACCCACCAACAGGTCCAGCGTCATATTATCTACAATCGATTGACCACTGGTATTCTGGCTAAAGGTATCTCCTACCGTTCGTTGTTGCTGAACTCCTTTGAGGGTTGTTGCAAATTCTTTGTGCTGGATGTATGCCAAACGGAGCGCTTCGCGGGCCACCGCTTGTTCGAAGACCAGAGCTTCCTTGGTTTGGGGAATCGTAGTGGGGCGGATCATTTTGTTTTTGATATGATTCTGCAG
>JAJDEK010000399.1 GCA_029259875.1 Planctomycetaceae bacterium | reverse complement strand
TTCTATTACCGCTGATATGTTGCAAGAAGTTACCAAAGATGTGCCTGAGAACTCAGTCATTCAACTCGCACCGGTTTTGCATCCTGCTTATTTGCAAACTCTTCAGGAGACACCCGAACTAAAACGAAAGGGGATTCAATTGGTCCCCTTCGAATCAGAGAGACCGGTTTCCGAATACGTATTGTATTTTCAGCGGAATCCTTACTTGCCAGAAATCCTTCAAGCAGGGCAACAGGAATCGCAGAACGTGCTTACCGAAGTTACCAGGTCGAATGTTCCTTTGGCTCGGTTGATTCGCTTGAATATCCCGCGATGATGGTGCTACTTCTTAACAGGTACTGCTGGATGAAATCCAGGGATTTTACAAGGAATTCGATACAAGCCACTACCGGCGGTGATGTAAAGCGTTGAAGCATCTTTCCCAACACCGAACGTGCAGTTAGTAGGCAGTGCAGGAGTGGGGATATAGGCCAATTCTTTTCCTTCGGGTGAAAAGACGACAATACCGAATCGGCTTTCTGCGCGGAACGCGGCGTAGATGTTACCTTTCTGATCAACGGTCATTCCATCAATGCCAGTCTCTTTCCCACCGAAATCAGCGAGAACTTTCTTTTTACCTAAGGAACCATCTTCATGAATTGGAAATGCATTGAGGGTCATCCGTTTCTTGGGCTCTTTAGGTGGTTCTTTTTCCAGGCCGGTGGCTCCATTATCGGTTTCAGCAACATAAAGTGTTTTTCCATCGGGCGAAACGACAACTCCGTTGGGTTTACTGATATCAGTTGTGACCCGTTCGACGGTTTTTGATTGGGGGTCGTAGCGAAAGACACTCATATGATCGAGTTCCAGTGGCTCGGTACCGACATAACGTGGATCAGTAAAATAGACCCAACCTTTCGGGTGCACAACCAGATCATTGGGAGCGTTGAATTTTTTCCCCTGATAACGATCAACAATGCATTTCACTTTCCCCTTTTTGGAGATCTGAGCCAGACACTGTTTTCCATTATTCGCACCGCAGGCAGCTAGCATTTTTCCTTTTTGATTAATCATCAATCCGTTACTTTGACCGCTGTCTGAACTGAAAACAGTTGTCTTCTGTGTTGTAGGATCAAAGGCCATAATTTTTCCCAGGCCTCCGGCGAAATTGATATCGCTAAAATAGATGATACCATCAACGTCTACGCAGGCCCCTTCGGTGAATCCTTTATCGTTCCAAAGTTCTTCTACTTTCGATTGAGGAGAAACGATCGAAGAATCGCCGGATGGACCAGGAGTTGCAGCATAAATCATTGAGCAAGCCAGTCCTGAAAGTGACAATCCGCAGATGAAGATGTTTTGCCAGTTGATCATAGTTAGTTCCTCTTTGCTGTTGCTAATTGAAAATAAGTCAATTTTCGTTTCGCTTTGTTATGTCGTCACGTTATTTGCTCTATTTCATTAATTCAACGAGACTCTTTATTCTTCCGGTTTCTCATCATCAGCCACATGGCTGTTATTACGGACAAGCCACAGTGAAGGAACTGCCAGAACTGCTCCTGCAATGGGACCGACAATGTAAATCCACAGCGACTCCAAGTTCTGGCTGACCAGTGCGGGAGCAAAAGAGCGGGCAGGGTTCATGGAAGCACCAGAGATCGGCCCGGCGAACATCGCTTCTAAGGCGATCACAGATCCGATTGCCACTCCTGCCAGAATACCGGTTTCTTTCGCCCCTGTACTCACACAGAGGACAACGAACATCAACATCCAGGTCAAAATGCCTTCGAGAACTAGAGACTGCATTTCACTGCCGGCCGGGAGTGTCATTCCATAATTCTGCAAGCCAGGAAAAAGGAATTTCAAAATCAGACACGCCGCCAGAGCACCGATGATTTGGCATATAATGTAAGGAATCACCTGCCTTCCCGAAAAGCGACCTGCGACCCAGAATGCAATAGTGACCGCGGGATTAATATGGGCACCGGAAATTTCACCAATTGCGTAAATGACTGCAGTGACCACGAGCCCAAACACGAGCGCGATACCAACGTGTGTCACGGCTCCTTGTGAAGCCTGATTGGTAACAATGGCGCCCGCTCCTGAAAACAGCAGGATGAATGTGCCAAAAATTTCCGCATAGTATTTTTGCATCAGTTGTGGATTCCAGGTTGTTGATTCAACGATTAATCATTTTCAGGGCGGGCAGGGTTAAGCCAATGTCCGGATGGATCTGCGCCGGCAACAATGACCCCTTTGGCGTTCCAATCCATTCCAGCTCTCACATCAGCGGCACAATAACGGAGTGTCAAACCACACCGCCTGCGTTCTGATTCATTGGCTTCTGAACCATGTAGTAACAGATCGGAATGAATGGAAATCTCTCCCGCTTTCAACGAGTCATCAACCGCTGATCCATATTGCTCTGGGTTTTCAATAGTCTGGTTCAGGACATTGTCTTCATGCGAACCACTCGGACGATATGTCATGTGTCCATGATGATGACTACCGGCAATAAATCGCATGTTGGCATTTTCGGGGTCGGCATCATCAACGGCTAACCAGACTGTCACTGCTTTGGATGGACTCAAAGGCCAATAGCTGGCGTCCTGATGCCAGGAGACCGACTTCCCATCGTGGGGCATCTTGCAAAAGAAATGAGAGCCCCAGGCGATTACATTGTCTCCTAATAAATCTTTCACATAGGAGACAATTTTGGGATGCGTCAGCAGATCATAGACCTTGCCATACTTTATGTGTGCGGTACTGATGGAATAACTATCACCGCCCGCAGCCATGACTGTTTCTAACAGTTCATCAAAATATTGTCGGTTTACAGACACATCCTCTTCATTGAAGATGCGAATACTGCGGAGGTATCCGTCCCGATTGAATTGCTCAATCTGGTTGCTGGTTAAAACTTTTGGGTTCGTTGTTGAAGAAGGATAGAATTTCAGATCACGCTCGATCTGTGTCAGATCTTCTTCCTGGGGGACTGCCTGGAATTCTTTGGAATCAGTCATGATTTACCTTTGCATAAAGATCAGATTAAATCAGTCATGAGAGAGACCTATTTTGCTGGCCGGTCTCACGAGAGAAATCTGCTCTTATTGTAAATAGGGCTCGGCTCAGGAACAACTTAGAAGTAAAAATTGCAAGAAGTTGGAACCGTATTCATCGAATGGTAATAACCAGATGAAATGTGCTAAGAGGTGCTTGTCGTCTTGCTCGATTTGGTTTTG
>JAJDEK010000398.1 GCA_029259875.1 Planctomycetaceae bacterium | reverse complement strand
TTTGGAGGCGGCGGACATCGACAAGCTTCCGGAGCGATGTTAAATGGCCCCCTTACTTCAGCCGTCACGAAAGTGTTGGGAAAATTTCGCGAAATGTTTGATGCCAGCGAGAATTAGTTCGCCATATTTGTGCGAATTTATTGGCTATCCGCGCCGCGATTTGATTGCTCTGGCCCTCGGTCTACTATAGCATAAATAATACTACCGTATTTTATTCTACTCATTCCTGCCCTCAGAAGGTGATCGATGCGCTTCAACGACCTACACCGATGCTTTGTCTGTCTTCTACCTTGTATGCTTTTGTTCGGTCTTCAACTCAGACTTTCTGCAGCAGATAATCCGATCAAAAACACACAAGACCCCAAAGATATCGCGACCTCTCCTGAGCAAACTGTTAAGAATATGACAGTTCCTGAAGGCTTCAAGGTTACTTTGTTTGCCAGCGAACCCGACGTGCATCAGCCCATCGGTTTTGATATCGATGACCGTGGACGCGTGTGGGTCGCAGAATGTTTCAGCTATGAAGCTCACGGGAAGTACGAAGACCAATATTATGACCGTATTATCATTCTGGAAGATACAAACGGCGATGGAAAAAAAGATCGGCGAAAACTTTTCTGGAAAGGACCAGGACCTCTTACGAGTCTCACTGTCGGGTCCAATGGAGTCTGGGCGTTATGCCGTGGTGAATTACTCTATTTTGAGGATAAAAACCACGATGATGTACCCGATGGGAAACCTCAGGTATTGCTCGATGGCTGGAATTATAAGCAGGTCAGGCACAATATTGTCAGCGGCCTGACATGGGGTCCGGATGGCTGGTTGTATGGTCGACACGGAATTACCTATACCTCGCTGGTGGGAACACCTGAGACCGACCCTTCACGAAGAACACTGATTCATGCTGGTATCTGGCGCTTTCACCCTGTTCGCAAAACGGTGGAAGAGGTCAGTTCAGGAACAACAAACCCCTGGGGCTTTGACTATGATGAATATGGCCAGATGTTTTTCACGAACAATGTGAATGGTCATCTATGGCATATGATTCCCGGTTCGCACTACATCCGTATGTCGGGGCATGGCAGTGATCCCAATCCTTACGTCTATGAATTGATGACGAAGTGTGCCGACCACGACCATTGGGATAGTTCGTCAGGCAAATGGTCCGATTCGCGAGATACTTCCGGAGTTCACGGTAAGCTTGGAGGTGGCCATAGTCATTGTGGTGGCATGATCTATCTGGGAGATAGCTGGCCAAAGCAATATCGTAATTCCATCTTTATGTGTAACACGCACGGGCACCGTGTCAACAATGATGCGTTGGAACGTGAGGGCTCCGGTTATGTTGGCACTCACCGCCCTGATTTTCTGTTAACTGGATCAGACTGGTTTCGCGGAATCGAACTCAAATATGGTCCCGATGGAAGCGTCTATCTTTCTGACTGGGCCGACGTGGGAGAATGCCACGACCATGATGGCGTGCACCGCACCAGCGGCCGCATCTATAAGATTTCCTATGGGGATGTGACTCAGCCTGAGAAATTGGATCTAAATCAACTTTCAGATAGCGAGTTAGTTAAGCTGCAACTCCATCCGAATGACTGGTACGTCAGACATGCCCGCCGGATCTTGACAGAACGTGCGGGAACAGGAGCGATTGGGAGTCAACCCAAGGCCGAGTTGTTGAAAATTTATAGTACATCAAAAGAGGTTCCCAGACGGCTGCGAGCGATGTGGGCCTTATATTGTATGAATCAGGTGAATGATGACTGGCTGGTGCAACAATTGGACGATCCCAGTGAGCACGTTCGCGTCTGGGCGATTCGGTTCCTCGTTGATGATCAAAAAATATCTCCTGCAGCGGTCAAACGCTTTGCAGAATTAGCAAAACAGGAAACTTCCGGTTTAGTGAGGCTCTATCTCGCATCGGCGATGCAATCGCTATCTGCTCAGGATTGCTGGGAGATTGCTGCAGGTCTCGATCAGAATCATCAAGAGACAGCAGATCGCAATTTTACGTTGATGCTCTGGTACGGGATTGAACCATCGGTGATGAGCGCCAGTGATTCAGCATTACAGTTTCTAAGTCACTCTACCCGACCTTTGATTCGTCAACTGGTTGCGCGTCGATTGACGGAAGACATTGATCAACATCCCGAGTATGTTAGAAAGCTGGTTCAACAGACAATTGATGCCAAGGACCCGGTTGTTCAACAGGACTTGCTCACTGGAATCCAAGCTGCGCTGCAAGGACGACTGAAAGCACAGGCACCGAAGAATTGGCAGGCGTTAAAAAAACAGGCGTCAAAAACAGACTCTAAAGATTTACAGGCCCTCGTGACAGAGCTGTCTGTCATTTTCGGAGATGGTCAAACAATGGATGCTCTCAAGCAGATTGCCGTCGATTCCAATCGTTCGATGAAGAGTCGCTATCAGGCATTAGAGACTCTGTTGAATAGTTCGCAGGACAAAGACTTATTGCCTGTGATTCAGAAGTCGGCAAATGTCACAGAGTTGCAGGCTTTAGCGATTCGTGGTTTGTCAAAGTTTTATGATCCAACCACAATTCAACGCATGCTGGCACGTTATCGAGGTATCAAGCAAGAAGGCCGTGAGGCTCTATTGGATACCGTGTGTAGTCGCAAAGAATACATACTGCTCTTGCTGACAGCCATTGATAAGAAACAGATTCCTCAACAGGATGTCTCGGCATTTCATGTGCGACAGTTGCGAAACTTTCGCGATAAACAAGTCGTCGAAAAATTGAATCAGGTTTGGGGGCAGACGCGGGAGACTCCCGAAAAGAAACGCGCACAGATTGAGGGTTATAAAACAATGCTAACCGCAGAGCGTTTGCAG
>JAJDEK010000397.1 GCA_029259875.1 Planctomycetaceae bacterium | reverse complement strand
ACTAAGACGCCTGTTTCATCACCAACAAAAACCGTTTTTCCGATCAGATTCAATCCGCGGTTTTGCATGATAAATTTGTCTGGTGACAGGGCTTTGATTTCTCGGATTAGACTGATCATGGCTTTCACACTTTTGGCTCTTCTGGGGATCGGCCATTCCCGTCGATTGATATAAAGATCGGCGGTATCAATGGTATCCAGAAACAGGCCATCGATTTTTTGTTGGTAAATCTGATTGATCTTCTTGAAAAGAAACTCGTTCCATATTTTGTTGTTTACATCTATGTGCCAGGATTGAAATGTCTCATTCTTCCCTACAGAGATCTTCTCTAAAGACGTTGGATTATTGTGTTGTTTAAGAAACTGCTCAAAATTTGTTTTTTCTAACTGTCCCAATTCGCCAATACTAATGTAGGCGATCAATTTGGCACCCACTTGGTGTGCGCGATTAACTAGTGTTGCGATTTGCTTTTGATCAAGCCCGCGCAGTTCGATGACAACAACTTGCCCTTTTTGCATTCGTTGCTGCAACTGATTCATGATTTTAGGATCGCTGCCATAGTAGAGCTGAAAACCAGTTGGCACAAAGGCCTTTTCTGCTGCGCTTACGAGTGAGGCGGAAGTCGCGAGAATCAAATTGCACGTGATACAAAGAAAGAGAAGTGAAAATGATTTCATTAAGCTGGTTCCTGCAGATGTGGTTTGTGTTTTCCTTGATTCCTTTGTTATTCTAAATAATGTAAGAATCGTACATAAGATATATGCTCTGTTATTTTGAATTGAAAGCCCCAATATGAATATAGATCGAACCAAAAAGCAGACTGCTTTTTATACTTTATCCCTGATATTGATTAGCTGGGTGTTTTCAACGAGCTGTTTAGCCGCAGCGAAGAGCCCTCCCAATATAGTTCTGATTGTCAGCGATGATCAGGGGTATAAAGATCTGGGCTGTTTTGGAAGTCAGGAAGTCATCACGCCTCACTTGGATCGATTAGCCAAAGAAGGGGCCAAACTTACGAATTTTTATGTGACCTGGCCTGCGTGTACGCCCAGTCGAGGTAGTTTATTGACGGGTCGCTATCCACAACGGAACGGCGTCTATGACATGATTCGAAATGAAGCACCCGATTATGGTCATAAATATAAGCCCGAAGAATATGAAGTCACCTTCGAGCGAATTGGTGGCATGGATGTACGAGAAAGGTTGCTGCCACAATTATTGAAAGAGTCCGGTTATGTCAGCGGAATTTATGGAAAATGGGACTTAGGACTGCATAAACGGTTTCTTCCTCTAGCGCGAGGGTTTGATGACTTCTATGGATTCACGAACACCGGCATCGATTATTTTACGCATGAACGTTACGGCGTGCCTTCGATGTACCGAAATAATCAACCCACAGAGGAAGATAAAGGGACGTATTGCACTGATCTCTTTCGAAGAGATGCGGTTCGTTTTTTGAAAGAGAACCATCAAAAACCGTTCTTTCTTTATTTGCCTTTTAATGCGCCGCATGGAGCATCAAGTCTCGATCCGCGTATTCGCGGCGGTGCCCAGGCGCCGAAAAAATATAAAAAACTGTATCCACATTTGAAGGATAGCCTCGTTACACGAAAAAAGACGGGCCGCTACGAATTTCGCGAGAGTTCTAAAGGGCCTGTCATCAAGCAGGGGGTTTCGGCCAGCAAACGTCGTTTGGAATATGTCGCTTCCATCACCTGCATGGACGCTGCCATTGGTGAAGTCTTAGATCTGCTAGATCAATACAAGATCGCAGACAATACGATAGTCGTTTTCTTTTCCGATAATGGAGGCGGGGGAGGTTCTGATAATTCACCTCTCACAGGCAAAAAGGGGATGATGTTTGAAGGAGGAATTCGCGTTCCATGTATTGTACGATACCCGAATAAAATTAAAGCCGGGACAGTGAATGAAGGTTTGCTGACCTCACTGGAATTAGTCCCCACGTTTCTCAAGGAAGCAGGCATCCCTTTGCCTGAAGAAATTGTTTTCGATGGTTACGATATGCTGCCGAGCTTAATGGGGCGGGCCGAATCTCCTCGAAAAGAAATGTACTGGCAGCGTCGGGCTGATAAAGCAGCGCGTGTGGGAAACTGGAAGTGGGTTGAGTCAGCGAAAGGAAACGGCCTGTTTGACCTTTCTCAGGATGTGAGTGAAAAAAATGACCTTTCGAAAACACATCCTGAAAAACTGAAAGAAATGAAAGCACACTTTGCCAACTGGAAAAAAGAAATGGCTGAGGCGGAACCACGGGGACCATTTCGTGATTTCTAGAACGCGTCCAATTTAACCATAGCGGTTCAACACAATTCTACATGATCATCCAAATAGCACTTGAGATGCTATAAGAAACCTGGACACAGGCAAGCTCACTTGCTATTTGCTTGAATCATTTGTTTTGCTGAGTAGTACCTGTTTTCTATGGGGTAATTTGACCAGCTCATCTAATGGTAGGTTTTTCTCGATGAGTTCCAAGCCACAGACTAATGGTTTTCCTTGGCTGGCAGTAAAAGATAGGTTCAACGTACTATCGAGGGAGATTTGAGAGAATTCCCGGACGAGAATGTGATGCCCTGCCTGTGTTTCCTGATAGATATCCAGGTCTTTGATCAACGGCTTTCCATTCAGTGAAACACTGAAAACACGTTTTTCGGGTGCAGTATATTCAGGCTCCATAAAATAGAGGCGTACTGTGTATTCAGAGCGTTTCAAGTTTTTCAGGGTAATCGTTTCAACGCCAGTGACTCCGGAAGCTCCTACCCAAGGCCAACCACGACCGCCTTCTATCCAGAGCGAATGTTGATAGAAGGGAGTTATTGTGTTCGGCTTGACCACCAAGTCAAGTTCTGGTGAAGGACCTCCGACACTGGGGGCATCCAACCAGAGTGTACCCCGGTCTGTTTTGCGATCGCCGGGAGCACCAAAGTTCAATCCCACCCGTTGAATTTCTTTCACATTGCTTTTCCCCCAGACCATCCATTGCTCATACACTTCGGGCATCGAAATCAAAGAAAGACCGACCGGCAACGGATAGCTACAGGTACACCCCTGAAAATAGTAAGGCACGTTCAATAATCCGTTTGCGGGAACAATACTATTCGTACAGCCGGAACGCGGTCCGCTGATATGGATCGTGCCACTCTCCACACGTTTGTCATAAAAGGCGGCTGTGCCTGAACGCATCGTAAAGAGATAGCTGTAATCGACCCCTCCATCGCAGCCATAGCTTTTTGGAAATGCGCGAGGCTCTGATTGACCCGTTAAAGGATTAGTCCGTTCGCCGATCACAGGAGGCACAGGGCTCCAGTCATTTTTCTGATAGGGAGGTCGATATTGGTTGGGTTGTTTTTGTGTTTGATCCCGTGTTGGCAATTCCTCAACGAGTGTTTTTGCCTGTTTTTCGTTGAGCGTTCTGCCAGTGTAAACATCAGAATATTGAGGTTTAAGCAGTTTATAAGGAGGACGAATTCCTGCGGGATAGCCTTGCCAATACTTGGAGTGTGAAATCATCACGCCGTCAACAAACATGGGTTGGGGGGCCCGTTTGAAATTTCCCACACTATCGTCATACCAAAGCACACCCACTGGCGCTTTCACTAATTCATCTGGACTCGACCAGCCTCCGGTATAATTCGTTGAACCAGGGATGGCACCTGCTTTCTCGATGATTGTATATCCAGCTTGTCTTGAAATTTGTGCCTGGGATAAGTTTTGGAATTCCTTTGACAGTTTAGAATGAGTTTGATCCGAGCAATTTAAGAGCAGACTGCCACCATAAGGCCGAAGCGTAGGATACAATTTCGTAACCAGTTGCGAATAAGATTCAAAGCCTGATTGCTGTGGTTCTTGAACTATGATCAGTTGCGCAAAATAAGCCGGTAGCTCAATTTCTGTCAATGAGCCATAGATAAAAGAGATTTCAGAGGCGGTCCAACCTTGATCATGAAAAGTATGACGGTGTGTTTTGATCTGATTCCTATCGGAATCTAAGGCGACAATGTGGAGAGATTTGTCTGTCAGCAGGCCTTCAATCAGCTTCGCGTCAGGTATCCCTGCCAGCAAAACATTTCCTCCTCCAGCAACTCGTTTAGAAATAACTGATGGCAATGGGGAGGCCTTCGCTTGAGATTGTGTTATTTTTGAGCGATTCAGAGCGGGGGAGACATACATTTGCGTCGATATTTTGTCAGGACCTAAGCAGTAGATGTTTCCTTCCAGCGTAGTAATCAATAATCGATCGGACGCCACCAGCATTGAGTGGATTGTTCCAGTGATTCCCGGATATTGTTTTTGATAGGTAAGTTGTTTTTCTCCCGCTTGAATCTGTTGACGTATCCCACGTTTGCCGTCCGGACCATAGTTTTGGCCGTTTTCATGTCGGGCAGAATTAACGTCTCGATCAAATAGCAGATCTGATTTTGGGGTCTCCGTTTCACCGCGCCGGGCCGCCTTGCCTGCAGCCGTGAACCAGCCTCCCGGTTTGCGGCCCGCTTTCGGTAGCTGGAATTCAATGAGTTCTCCAGTTTGTTTATTAAGTCGAGCTGGGAATGCGGTGCCGCAAGGAACGATCAATTCGTTGCCCGTAATGAGCAGGTATCCCTGTGGGGTCACTCCGCCAAAGGCTTCTGCCGCATGCGGATGTTGCCCGTAAATGTATCCCAGACGATCATTAATCCAACGACGTTCTCCGGTTTCTGCGTTCAAGGCATAAATAAACACGCCTTCAAATGGCCAGACTCCGGCTGCGAAATAGATTGTGTCATCCTCGACCACCGGTCCACCCCGTACAGGCCAAACAGAGATGAGTCTACGATTTCCCAGAATCAAGCGGTTGGAAGGAACCGCTTGAAATTTCCACTGCAGCGCACCAGTTTGAGCAGACAGCGAATAGAGATACCCATCATCTGAGCCAAACAGAACAGAATCTTTCCAGGCCACGGGAGCAAGGCGAACAGGACCGTTGGTAAAAAATTGCCAGAGTTCCTTACCGGATTTAATATCAATGGCAGTGACCGAATTTGTATTGGAAGAGCCGTAAAAGAGGATTCCATTTTTAACGACGGGCTCATAGCCGGCATCAAATTGTAAGCGGGCATTTTTGAAGGCAGGCTCAAGTCGAGGCAATTGATGTACCCACTGGACATGCAGTGTCTCCGGAACGGTTTGCTCTGTTTGTGCAGAACGTTGCGCATTCAAACGCCACATTGGCCAATCGTTGGCCTGCGTTGATCCAAATAGAGTATGCATAAAAAGTACTGCGAGGATAAATTGGCGTGAAAATGGATTGGGCATCAGCCGAACCTTTGATGAGGGTGTGATCATTTCAGCAAGTGAAGGAGTGAGTCTTTCTCTCTATACCAAACTAACAAGAGCAGAGACGTCATTCAACTCTTTGATTCAGTGCTGTCACTCGTGGACGAGCTTTCTGAGGCTGACTGCGTTACTTGCCGACTGGCCCAGATAGCTGCTAGACAGCACAGTACTAGTTCTAATAACCAGAAGAGATGAGGCCAGGGAGCCTTTAGTTTCGAGATGGAAGAAATTCGATGTTGTAAATAGGATGATATCTTGAGTAAATTCTTTTCTCTTTTTCTACGTTCGGTTTTTGCTGCCTGAAATTGTTTTAATACCTGCTCGTACTCTTTTCGTGCTTTGGGGTCTTCCGGTGGTTCACCAGTAGCAAACATGCTCTCGATAGCAAACGATGTCTG
>JAJDEK010000396.1 GCA_029259875.1 Planctomycetaceae bacterium | reverse complement strand
CGAAAACTTCAGAAAGAACAACGTGAACGCGAAAAGAGTTTGAATGCTGAAAAACAACTTGATTTATTGCTGCATAAAGTGCACGAATTTGGGTTGGAATCACTAACTCCGAAAGAGAGACAGCAGTTAAATCAAGTGAGTGCTCGATATCGTAAGACTGATTCTGATCCTTAAAATTGGAAATCTCGAAGGCTCTTTTCTTCCTCCCCAATCTTGTTCCCAGCTCTTGAATAGGATGCTTAGGTTTGCTCAACCAATATTTTTGGTTTTGAGCAATCATATAACTCTTCTGGTTATATATTTGGCTTATTTTTAATAATCGATACAACCTGACTTTCATAAGCCAGAATGTGATTTTGATTGTCGAATAAATAGTGAACACAGTCCTGCTCCAAATTTTGTAATACACATGCTTACTGTTTGTTTTCTGTCTGATTTAAGTGATTTTATAATAGTGGTTTATGCTCTTGGTCTTATCTGGTGTGAGTTAAGCTGGCAAATTCAAAAAAGGTGATGTTGAGGTTTGATTTCATATACTTAGCTCAATGTTCACTATATATCGTTTCGGGAGCTTATGAGTGGTCTCAATGAGTTGGGGAGCAAAAAAATGGCTAAGTTGCTCTGAAAATGAGTTATTTGAGCTCAGGTTGAGAAATCTTATTTGCGAGTTCAGGACTACGAACTAACTTTTTATTGGGAAAATTCCTTTAGAAAGTAGAGAGTAGTCTTATGGTTTTAGGAACGACTGATTCATTAAAGAAGTTGTCCAACTTCAGTAAACATGGTGGTGAATGGGATTTGGACTTGCAAATAGATGCAAAGATCGAGCTCGCCATCAGTAATATGAAGCGAATTTCAGAGCTGACTGGTCTGACCATGTTCTGTTTTGATTCAAAGACTGGAATGATTCTGGACAAAACGAGTACTCACGCGCTTCCTTTCTTCCCTGAAGATGTTCTAAACGAGATCAAAAAAGCGGATGGTTTAACTCTTACTGAAAGTACGAATGGAGTCTCCCATTTCATATTCCCGCTGGTTGAAGATGATTTTCATAAAATAACAGCCGCTGGTTTTGTCTTCTCCAAGGAGAAACGCAAGCTGACGGAAATGGTATTGGCGGCAGTTGAAAGAGAGTGGGCTATCGAAGAATTGGACTCCTGGATTGAAATACAAAGAGTTCTAGATCTTAAATCGTTACATGCTTTGCTAAGCCTTGCGATCCTTCATATCGAAGAGGAGCAACAACTTGGAGTTTTGAATGAGGAAGTCGATAATCTGTCAGAGTGTCTGGATGAGACATTCGAAGAAATCAGTTTATTACACGAAGTGGCCCAGCATCTAAAAATATCTGAAAGTCCAGAACAACTGGGAAAACTGTGCTTGGATAGAATTGGGAGTTTGATTGAAGCAGAGACTAATATTATCTGGTTTGAGGGACTAGGAAACACGTCCCAATTTATGTCAGACAGTAAAGTCGATTTTGATGAGTTAACTTTAGCCCGCCTCGTTGCTCAGTTCGATGGTCATAATTGGAACCAGCCATTGGTAATCAATCAGGTAGAAAGTTCTTTACTTTCACTTGAGTTTCCAGATCTAAAGAATCTGGTTTTGGTTCCCATTTCAGACGGCAGTAATTCATATGGTTGGATTCTAAGCTGTAATTTGCTCAAAAGTGAAGAATATGGGACGATCCAAGCCAGCCTTTTAAATTCGATTGCGTCTTTTTTAGGAACCCATTTGAGAAACGTCGATCTCTATGCTCAACAGGAAGAACTGATGTTGAGTTTTGTAAAGTCCTTTATCTCAACACTTGATGCCAAGGATCCCTACACCAGAGGTCATAGTGAGCGAGTTGCTTTAATTGCACAGCAATTGGCAAAACGGTTAGGATACTCTGGAGAGTTTTTACAGGATATCTATCTTTCTGGATTATTGCATGATATCGGCAAAATTGGGGTTGATGATGGAATTCTTCGCAAGGAAGGGAAACTGACAGATAAAGAATTCGCTCAAATTCAAAAGCATCCCATGATTGGTTACAAAATTCTATCCGGAATCAAAAAATTGCAAAATATTTTGCCTGGGGTTCGGAACCATCATGAGCAAATAGATGGACTTGGATACCCAGACAAATTGAAAGGTAAGGATATTCCGCTGATGGCACGTATCATTGCTGTTGCGGATGCTTACGATGCAATGGGCAGCGATCGTCCTTACCGAAACGGAATGCCTCTGGAAAAACTCGAATCGATTTTCGAAGAAGGAAAAGGATTTCAATGGGACCCGGATGTAATTGATGCCTATTTCGCGATTCGGGAAGAAATCATTCGGCTTTCGCAAAAATATAACGATGACTCCTCAACTCTGGATGAGCTGTGCCTCAACTGATAGACTAAACTCCAATCCAACGGACTTCATCAAATTATATAATCCGTCATGAATTAGGAGTTTAAAACGAAGATGATTTCTCGACAGTTTCTATTGTCAGCAGTTTTTCAGGCACTCATTCTATTAGGTTTCTATGGTTGCCATTCCGAATTTTCTGAATCAAAAACCGATCTGCCAGTCCCGGAAGCCGAACCGTTGCACCTTGAACATGCAAAAACAAGCATGACCACAACTCAAGTGGCGGGAAAGAAAGAATACGATGGTATTCAGTTTTACATACCTGAAGGGTGGGAAGAAATTCCATTATCTCCTGCTCAGCAAGGTTTAATTTCAGCTAGTTTTAGAATTCCGAAGGTGGGTGACAAAGTCAAACTAACGCTTTCTTCTGTTGGCGGAGGCATTGGCGCTAATTTACAGAGGTGGAGAGGCCAGTTTCAGTTACCACCCGGAGAAACTCCGACACAAGAAACGATTCGAGTAGACAATACGGATGTGACCTGGTTGGATTTAAGAGGCACATTTGATTCTGGGCCAGCTTTCGATTCTGCTACAGAATCTGGAATGAGAATGATTGGTGTCGCGATTCCTCGTAGCCCCAGAGACTTTTATCTCAAATTAACAGGCCCGCGTGAGGAGTTAATGAAAGTCGAGAAAGAGTTTCGAGATTTTGTGAAATCAGCTCGATTTACACAATAGCCAGCATAATTAGTAACGATTCCATTTTCGCACAATACCTGCGACGAGATGCCCACCAAAACCGAAAGAGAGTTTCAGAGCGGTCTTAATTTCTTTGGATTCAGCTATTAATGGTGTGTAATTCAGATCACACAGCGGATCAGGTTCTTCTAAATTAACTGTGGGAGGGACTAGGTTGTCACGCATCGCCAGCAATGTGAATCCTAACTCGACACTACCGGCAGCCCCCAGTAAGTGGCCCATCCCCCCTTTTAAGCTGGAGCAACTGATTGTCCTCGATAAAGACCCCATTGCATTGTGGATCGCTCGTGTTTCATAGAGATCGTTGATTTGAGTGCCCGTGCCATGCAAATTAATATAGTCGATTTCAACGGGAGAAATATTGGTTCGTTTGAGAAGTCCGGAAATCAGTTTTGTAAGACTTTCTGCTGTGGGATCGAATTGCATCAAATGTGTGGAGTCGGAACCACAAGCTCCCATTAACCATTCAGCATAGGGAATCGCGTTTCGATTCAACGCATGTTCCAGTGATTCCAGAACTAGAATTCCTGCACCTTCACCGACAACAAATCCATTTCGATTGCGATCATAGGGCTTGCATGCTTCTTTGGGACATTGAAAGTCTGTGGCCAAGACGCCCATGCGCTGAAACGAACCCAGGACTGTCGGTAGCAGTGAAGCATCCGTACTTCCAGCAAAAACTGTTTCGCAGACTCCATCTCGAATTAATTCTGCGGCTCTCATAACACTCGAAAATCCGGTAGCACAAGCCGAGACAGGACACAAGGCAGCCCCTTGTAAATCGAAGTGTGCAGCTACAGACTGACTGGCAGCATTGGGAAAACACTGTAACCAGAACGAATTCGGGACTTGAATCTCAGCTTCCGGATCCATGCGTGGTAAATCAGAAACTTGCGCAAAACTAGCCATCCCCCCTTTGCTGGAGCCGATAACACAACCGACTGATTCTTTAGGCATCTTATCCAAATTCAAGCCGGCATCCAGGATCGCTTCTTCTGTGGCCTTCAGGGCTAAGGTGATTGAAGGCTCTGTTAGAAAGGGGATCTTACTAGAAACCGAAGTGGAAGAGAGTTGGCTGTCCGGGATCACACCGCCAGCAACAGGCTGGTTAAGCTGGTTTGATAAATCATCCAACAGACGCGTGGAGGAGTGACCTGTGAGAAGTTTTTGCCAGGATTGTTCCCGACCGACTCCATAAGGAGTGATTAAACCGATACCAGTAATAACGACCTTGCGGGGAGAATTCTCAATTTCCGAAAACTTTGGTCGCATTAGAACTGAAATAAAAAATGTTGTAGAAGAAGAGATACCAGGTGATTAGGAACGGTGGCTGGTTCGACAGATGGCAAATAATGCTAATCCAAATAAGACCGCGATGAGAAGATACTCGAAGATGGAAGTCTGAGATTGTTGTACTAGACCACTTTTTCGCTCTTCTTCTTGCGCAAGAGCCGTTGTTACTGAAAACAAAAATGTTCCCGAGCACAAAATAGGTAGTAATTTCATCATGTTATGGTATCTCTGCATGATAGCTGAAATCGACAAGACGAAGCAGAATGAATGTTTTTCTGCTGAGTGATTGTATCAGTCCTCCTTTAGAACTGCATTAGGAAAAGCCCATTCTTGTAAGAATCCGGAGTGAATTATGTAAACTCATTATATTCTGGCTGAGTTTGTCTGGAGAGATTCATTGTTCTTAAAGACTGATCCAGAAAAATGACAAGATTTTCAGGATTGAATGAGCGCATCTACAGGTTGTCGCATTTCGTGAAAGTCCTGCTGATGAAGAAAAACAGTTTGCCAACTACGAGACCGTGGCCTCATTTTCAGACAATACTCATTAATAGTAACCAGATAGAATGCATAAAGACTTTCTTTGTAAGCAAAAAGAGTTTCCAGGTTATTAGAAAAAGAATCACTCGGGAGCTGATAAGCAAAGACAAAGCCAGAAAGGAAGCCCTCACCAAAAAGCTGTTGCCACTGCTTTAAGCCTCGAATATCTTCAATCGTTGCCCAATTTTCCCAGCGGCGTTTTTGACTCTGATCGGGAAAAATTTCGGTTCTTCCTTTGACATCAATTAACAGATTAGGTCCTTGTTTCGCATAAACAATAAAATCCAGTGACTTAATCGACGAGTCTTGAACCAAGGCTCTCCGTTTCTCATCCACGGCTACGTAGGGAGCTCTTGATGTGCGTAAGAATTCCTCAAAAGCGGCGTCATAATGGTTTCTGCGGAGGACCATAAGACTCAGATCTCCTCTACACCAGATAAATAAACTGATCGTTTGCTATCATACAGAAGCGTAGTGTAAAGGTCTATAGTATGATGGTGATTCAGAGATTAGTCTCTGTAAATTTCAGATCAGTTAATGATCTGTTATGGTTTTTCTGACAGAAGTTGCGTGACAAACTCGAAGAGATCTTCTTCTTTCACAGCAGATTGAGTTCCGGTCTGCATCTCTTTCACTTGCCATACTTGATTCTCGAATTCGTCAGCTCCCGCTGTGATGACGATTTT
>JAJDEK010000395.1 GCA_029259875.1 Planctomycetaceae bacterium | reverse complement strand
TACGGCAGTCTGTGTGGGGACTTTGCGGGCAATCAGATGTTTGGTACGTTCCTTAACCAGGCGTTTCAATTCTGATAACTCTCGTGATGTGGGATGACGAGTGAGAGCAACCATGCTCAGCTTTTTAATTCTTGTATCAGGGCTACGTTCTTTTAGCACCTGTGCTAAGGTGCTCCCTTCCTGTTTGTAATCTAAACTATGTTTTACCAAAGGACCATTCATCATCAACAATGCTTGTGTGATTGTACTATCAAAGGTTGTCGTTTCGTCGTTTTCTTCATTGTTGAGAGTGTAAACAAACTGTTGCAACCATTGGTCCCGTTTCTGCATCTTGTTCCACGCAATAGAATCATTAGTTGTGATCACTTGCGATGGATTTGCTGTTACCTGTAAGGAATCGTAAAGTTGTTCTGCCGTCATCTGCTTAATATACATGCGACTGAAGTTTGGAGTACTGCCGTCATCGGGATTGTCTGTAGCGTTCTCCGTAATAAAGCGACTACTTAGTCGGTAGGCGTCAGACAAACAGATCCATTGAATGAGTTTTTTAATGTCATATTCACTGTCGATGAATTGACTAGCTAACTGGTTTAGCAATTCGGGATGAGTGGGTGAATTATGATAACCCATATCGTCGATGGGTCTGGTAAATCCATAACCAAAGAAATGTGCCCACATACGATTTACCATTGCGCGGGCCAACTGGTCGTTTTTGCCCGAAGTAATTAATCGTGCCAACTCCTGACGTCGTTTTACACCAGGACCATCAGAAACTTTGACGCCTGCATATCTGGGATAAGCTGGTTGCACTAGGCCATTACGTGTTTCATAAAATGTTGCTCCTTTGGCAGGAACGGAGACTAACTTTAACTTCGGAGCATTCTTTTTTCCGTCCTTTCCCATTTTCTGACTGCGAACGACTTTGGTTTGTTTGAAGAAACTATTGATTTCCCAGAACTGGCTTTGTGTTGCATTATTAAAAGGGTGGTTATGACATTGCGTGCATTGAATTTGGGTCCCCAGAAAAAGCCGCGTTGTAATAGCGGTAGCAGGTACTGCTTGATTATTGAGGTGTGCCAGTAGAAAATTAGTCGCACCATTGGATTCCGAATCACCCTCTGCAGACACAAGGTCATAAACAATATCACTCCAAGGACGGTTCTCAGCAAAGCTCTGAACCAGAAAATCTTGTAAAGCGCGGCGGTTAATCTCGCGGGAAGTAGAGCGCCCAATTAACAAACGTGTCCAGATTGTCGACCAGTTGGTGACATAGGTAGGGTTTTCTGTCAATTGTTGTATCAGTTGCTGGTGTTTGTCAGGTTGAGAGGATGTTAAAAACTGTTCTGCTTCTTTTGCGGTAGGAATACGACCGATCACATCAAGATACACACGCCGGACCCACTCTTCATCAGTGGCAAACGCGGAAGGCACTACTTTGGCCGCTTCCCAGCCGTCTTGAATACGATGATCAATAAAGGTAACGATTGCTTCGTCGGAAGCGCCTGGGAGTAGTTTTTCAACAGGCGATAATTGTCTTGGCTTGTTTGCAATCAAAGGACGATCATCGAACGTTCCAACATTTTTTCCATGCTTCGTACGCAGCATCGGATGTTTTAAAGAGTCAATCTGAATGGAACGATTCAGATTTGGTTGAGCTACAATCTCATTATTTGTTGTTGCATTGATGTCATTAGGCGACTCATTATTTATTGTTGGATTTTCAGCCAGATTGGGGTTTTCATTTTGTTGGATGAACGAAACAAAAATGACAGCAAAAAGCACCAATAAGCAGATCGTTGTGAATCCTGCGCCAATTCGCTTTCTGCGAGAGGTTTCAGGAGCTTCAATTTGTTGTGGTAATTTTGTCTGAGGCACAGGAGTCGCAACTGGAATCATGTCGTCTGAACCCAGTGCTTGATCCCAATATAACGTTCCATGAAGATGAGAATAGTTCAGATAGAATTGCATCGCGTCCGGTTCAGAGAGGACGATCTCCTCCAGACGCATTTTCTCCTCGACAGAGAGACGTTCTTCGCACAATGCTTCCAGAAGCAAAGAAAGCTCAGCTAGTTCTATTTCTTTCTTACTCATGGCTATAGGACTCTGTTGTTATATAACGATTAATACATTCGAATAAAGTACGTCTGACTCTTCCCAAAGACTGATAAACGGAATTCACGGGACGCCCTAACTCATCCGCAAGATCCATGCCCTGGTTACTTCCCTGATATCGCCTTTGAATGAGTTCGCGATCTTTCTGACGTAATTTATCGAGGCAGAACGCTAATGCATTACGGCGTAATTCGAATACGTCCTGATTCTCTTTTACGGCGTCGGCCACTTGAGAAACAAATTCATCGCTAAATTGATGCTTATCACGACTTCGTTTTTTTCGAAATTTCAATATCTCATAATGTGCAATTTGACAGGCCCAGGCAAAAAAATTAGTTCCCACTTCAAATTGTTGTGCTTTTTTCCAGATGATCAAGTTTGCATTTTGCAAAATTTCTTCGGCTTCGATCGGATGCGGAACCATGGAAAGCACATACAAATAGATGCGTCTCTGAGATTTCGTAAATAACGCGATAAATTCACGTCCATTCTCAGAATCCGTATCCGGGAAAACAGGTTGATCGGTCGAACTTGTCAAATGTATTTCCAATTCATTCCATCAAAGCAGATTTGCTTCGATTTTTTTATCTCCGACAGTAAAACAGCGGAAGAACTTTTTTAGAGCTTCCGCTGTTTTGTCGTTTTCATAATCACATGGAGTAACTTTAGAGGCTCAGCCAATCAATTCCTTGATGGGAGTTCCACCATTGGCCAATTTCATAGGACGGCCACGTTTGGATGTATGCACAATATCCAGAGGAATTCCCAATGAATGAGCAACTGTAGCCCAGAGGTCACCTGGCAGATAGCTCTTGCCTTCAATGCCAATACCATCACTGTCAGTCTTGCCGATGGCCTGACCATTTTTGAGTCCACCACCACCTACCATGGCAGTCCAACTGGCAGCCCAGTGGTCACGGCCTACATTTTGATTAATACGAGGGGTTCGACCGAATTCGCCCATACAGACGATTGTCACATCATCCAGCATTGCGCGTTGTTTCAAGTCAGTCACGAGTGCGGAAATCCCTTTATCTAGCTGAGGTAGGTTTCGATTCTTTAATGAATCAAAGACGCCTTGATGCAGGTCCCAACTTCCGACCGAAGCAGAAACTTCAATAAACGGCACTCCCACTTCTACCAGACGGCGGGCTAGTAACAGTCCCTGACCGAAGTTACCAGTTCCATAAGCTTCTTTTAAAGCAGCTGGTTCCTGATCTACTTTGAACGCTTCCATTTGCTTGGAAGTCATCAGGTTGACTGCTTTTTTGTAGATATCTTTATGAGAATTAGCAGATTCACCCCGTTTCGATTTAATGAATCCGGATTCCAAAACCTGCAGCATATCGAGCCGTTGAGCCAATCGCTGTTGTTCTGACGTATCAACTTTAGCGTTTTGGATTGTTCCATCGCTGGAAACGACAAACGGTGAATGGGACATACCTAAAAATCCAGCACTACCTCGGCTACCACCAACCGAAATGAAGGATGGGATGTCTAACTCTTTACGGCGAGAGCCTAATTCATAGCTAACAACCGAACCGAACGTAGGATGAACCACGGTCGGATTAGGAACATAAGCAGAGTGCATGTAGTAAGTCCCGCGAGCATGATCAGCTTCACGCGTACTCATGGAACGAATGAGAGAAAGGTCGCCCATTACTTTAGCAGTAGAGGGCATATGCTCAGAAATTTGCATATCACCTTGCGTACTGATCGGCTTGAACTCTCCTCCATTCTTGGAGCCTGGTTTGAGATCCCAGATATCAATGGAGGGGGGACCGCCGGGCATCCAAATCAGAATACAGGCTTTTTGTTTTTTCTTTACTTGATTGGCATTTGCCTCAAGATGAGACAAGAAGTGCATCGTGGGAATTGCTGTTGCTGCTCCCGCGACATGCTTCATAAAGTGCCGACGTGTCATTCCATAAGGATTGAGAATAGTCATAATAAATGCCCTCGTTTGATTCTATTGAAATTAAATGGTTATTTGTGATATTGCTATTCAAAACACGGTTTCGATTTAGTGGTTGAAAATAAACTCATTTGAGTTTAGTAATGCCCAGTACAGGTCTTGATAAGCGGCAAACTTATTTTTCGAGCCAGCAATCAATTTCTGAGCACTAGTTGCCTCTCGACGATCAGGAAAACGATTCAAGGTTGCCAAAAACATTTTGCGAACTTTAGCCTGATCATTTCCCTTCTCCAGCAATAATTGATTCAAGTAACTTCCTCTGTCGGCACTGATGGCATTTTTTGTCAGCTCCCCATTCATCATCATCAATGCTTGTGGGATCGTTCCATTAAACGTAGTGGAGTCATCGCCTGAATCAGTATCGAACGCCATCATAAATTGACGCATCCACTGACGACGTTGTGTTTCTGCACGCTCCCAGTTTGACTGACCAGATTTGTGAGCACCTGTCGCTACGATTAACGAATCGTATAGCTGCTCTGCTGTCATGTTTTTAACATACATATGCGAGAAGAGAGGGGTTTCTCCTCGCTCAGGACTGTCAATTTCATTCTTACGACCAATCTGACTGGTTAGATTGTATGCTTCGCTATTACAGATCCAGCGTGCCAGTTGCTTGAGGTCATATTTTTTCTTTACCAGCTCTTCGGCCATCTTCTCCAGCAGTTCCGGATGAGATGCAGGATTATGTGGTCCCATGTCATCAACCGGACGAGTAAAGCCATATCCAATGAAATAGCCCCACATTCGATTTACGATTGCTGATGCAATCAAAGGCTTATCTCCCTGGACAATCAGCTTGGAAAATTCCTTGCGACGTTCAACGCTCCCATCCGCATCAACTTTTACCTTATCGAAAATCGGGTAAGCTACCTGCATCAGCCCAGATCGCTTTTCAAAGTAGACTGGACCGTTAAATCCAGTGGGAATCACTTCAGAATAATCGTCAACCTGACGTCCTGTTTTGGGATCTGTCTTACGGTGATTCACACGTCGCATCTGACGGAAGAAGCTGTTGTATTCCCAAAATTGATTCTGTTTCCAGTCATTAAACGGGTGGTTATGACACTGAGTACATTGTACCTGTATACCTAGAAATAAACGCGTCGTTGCTGCGGTGACTTGAACCGCTTCATCATTGTTCTGCATTTGTGCTAACAGATAATTGACAGCACCGTTTTCTTCAAAGTGACCTTCCGCAGTCACGAGATCCTGAACAACTTCGTCCCAGGGACGATTTTTGGCGAATGCTTCACGCAAAAATTTTTGCATTCCGTTGCGGCTTACTCGTCGAGGAGTACGTCGACCAATGAGCAAGTTTGTCCACACATTA
>JAJDEK010000394.1 GCA_029259875.1 Planctomycetaceae bacterium | reverse complement strand
ATCCGCGTCCTTTGGTCAACTAGAAATCAAATGTCGACGGATTCCCGTTTCCATTGAGAGTCTGCGTCGTAAATTGTCGTTGAAGGGAGATGCAGCGGGGGTTTTGATCATTGCCCGTTTACAAGGCAAGGCACGCGCGTTGGTTTGTGAACGCGAATAGTATTCTCACCATTTCTTTTTCGCTGATCACGAACAAAAAAACGGGAGCCAGTTATGACTCCCGTTTCATCATTATTGATTTGGTCGTGTGATATCTTAGTTCCCAGCACCCTGAGCTTGCCGGAACTGGAATCGGTCGATCGGCATTAACTGTTGTGGAGGAACAGGTGCATTATTCAAGATGAATGGAAAGGCATAACAGATGACCATACCGGATGACATTTCGCCGATATAGACAGCACTATTTGCGATTTGGGCGCGTCCCTGATTTGGTAAACTGACCGTGCCTGAAACAATTACATAATGTGGTTTTGCAGTCGGATCGACATTGAAGTCGGCTGCCAGATTACGGTAATAAGCATATGTGAACTTACCTGATCGTGAATTGATGGCAGCGCCAGTCAAACGACCAGTTAAAAAGTCGAGTACAAAGACGGCTTCTGCATTGCCCGCTTTGGTGCCAGCTGTTGTGATCGCAAAGCGGTCCCCATCCCGGTCTGTTGCGACCGCCAGTGCTGGCTCGTGAGGCCAAAAATAAGATAAACACATCCCGCAGATCACACCGATTGTTAACCAAAGAAATCGACGCTCTCCATAATGATTTTTCATCAGAAATGTCTCCCTGTGTTTTTACTATCCTAGAGGAATGCCTGTTGGCAGACGTCCTACAATTTTGATGTGACATAACGATCCCTGCATTCAATTGGATCAAGTACTGCTATTGTACCCAAGAACTTTCATTACTTCCAGACTTGATTACTGAAGTACAAAGACTAGCTGATTATTTCGAGTGCAAAATTGCCCATTTTTACACTGGTTTTTCTTTAGAATTCCCATTGGTTGTAATTCTGATCATGCAAAAGTATGCTGCTTTGTAAGTGACAGTCATCATGACTGGTCAGGTTCAACATCTCGCGGCTCAACTCTAACTTGTATATTGGTACGGGTATAGAACGAATCATTAAGAGGAAGGAAGTCAACAATGGAAACAATAAACGGTCAACTCAATCGTAAACTACGAATGGCGCTTGTAGGTGGGGGACAGGGTTCGTTTATCGGTCGGGTTCATTCCATTGCCGCTTGTCTGGATAATCGTGCAGAACTGGTGGCAGGGGCACTTTCATCCAATCCTGAAAAAGCGAAAGCATCTGCGCCCGCTTATGATATCAAGCCAGATCGTGCTTATGGATCTATCGAAGAGCTTGTAGAGCAGGAATTGGCATTGCCCGAAGACCAACGGGTTGACTTTATCAGTATTGCGACGCCCAATTACACGCATTTTTCGATTGCGAAAACAGCGGTAGAAGCCGGGTTCAATGTGGTATGCGATAAGCCAATGACGTTCGATTTGGCTCAGGCGGAAGAATTGAAAGCGTTGGTTGAGAACTCCGGAGTGGTGTTTGCCGTCAGTCATAATTACACGGGTTATCCCTTGGTGCGGATGGCGCGGGAAATGATCTTGAATGATGAACTTGGGGAAATCCAGGCGATTCGTTCAAACTACATTCAAGGTTGGTTGCGATCACGTTTGGAGGAGGAAGATCAGAAACAAGCTGCCTGGCGAACCGATCCTACAAAATCGGGAGCCGCCGGTGCCTTTGGCGATATTGCCACACATGCCTACAATCTGGGACGTTATATGACGGGCCTGCTTCCCGAAGAAATTTCGTGCAATTTAAAAATCTTTGCACCAGGGCGTCAGCTAGATGATTATGGCCATGCAACCATTCGTTTTCAAAATGGTGCGATGGGAACCGTGACAGCCAGTCAGATTTCACACGGTCGTGAAAATGATCTGTTTATCGAAATTGATGGTACCAAAGGCGCGTTGGCATGGCGACAGGAAGAACCGAATCAGATGGTGATCCGCCGCAATGGTCAACCACATTCCATTTACACACGCGATCCCAATGCCCCTTATATGAATGAATCTGGCGCGGCTGCCTGTCGTTTACCATCCGGGCACCCGGAAGCGTTTTACGAAGCATTTGCGAATGTTTATCGTTCCGCATTTGATGCTATAGTCCAGCGCATTACTGCCCAGTCTTTTGAAGCGAAAAATACAATTTATCCCAATGTCTATGATGGTGTGGAAGGGATGTTCTTCATTCAGCAATCGGTTGCCAGTAGTCATGAAAATGGTGCCTGGTTGCCTTTTCAATGTGAGAGCGCACGACGCTAGCCTGTATTAGAGTCTAATTAGTCCACAATCCTGAATAAGTGATTGCTGCGATAGGATCAATGTTCGTAAAAAGAAAATCAGGAAGTTTGGTGTTTCATGAAGAAAATTCCATTACATTATCAAATTCTGATTGCTTTGATCGTGGGGACCTTTCTCGGTTTTCTCTTCAATCCAGGTGAGATTTCTCTTGCTGATCTTTCATTGATTGTGAGTCGATCAGAAGCAGGCTATCGGGTGATTGAAAATTACTCGGGCGATCTTCAGAAAGACTACGAATTTAAAGACCGCAAAGAATTGGTCGCGAGTTATCCTGAATTGGCAAAAATATTTGCCATGGGTGAACTTGAAAAACCGGTCACTGTTGAAGTGAATCAGCGGTCGATTCATATCGTTGATTCTGTAAAAAAAGTGACACTGAGTTATACTCGGACTATAGATCAAAAGATGGTTGTTACCTCTTACTCTGCGCCCAGCGGTGAAGAGCTTGTTAAAAAATATCCGCAATGGGAAACCGATTACATACTATTTGGTACAGGCATTTCACAAAAAGTGATGGCGATTTCCAAATGGCTGGGTGATTTATTTTTGCGGTTGTTAAAAATGGTGACGATCCCCTTGATTGTGACCTCTCTAATTACGGGGATTGCAAGTCTGGGAAATGCCACTCGATTTGGGGCTATGTTTTCTAAGACCTTATTATATTATCTATTTACCAGTCTGCTGGCGATCAGTACCGGGATTTTGGTAGTGAACCTGATTCGTCCTGGAATTGGTGCAGTGCTACCGGGAGGAAGTGGGGTTCTCTCTTCAGGGCGGGAATCGGTTGGCTCCATTTTTCTGGACATGATCGATCGCCTCGTTCCCACAAATATTATTCATTCCTTGGGGGAAGGGGAGTTTCTTTCGATCATTTCTTTCAGCATGTTGACGGGCATATTTATTATTCTTGTCGGCGGAAAACATGCCAAAGTGTTAACCGATTTTTTTCAGGCCGGTTTTGAAGTCATGATGCGAATGACGATGTTTGTGATCAGTCTGGCTCCCATTGGTGTGATGGCATTTATGATTTATGCCGTTTCTTCACAGGGAATCGAAATCTTTAAGACATTGGGCTGGTATATGATTACCGTGTCCCTTGCTCTGCTGATTCATGCAGTGGTTATCTTACCTTGCCTGTTGAAATTTGTCGCAGGCCGTTCTCCATTGGAATTTGCGCGTGCAATGAGTCCTGCCTTGATGACTGCGTTCTCGACTGCTTCCTCGAATGGAACGCTTCCATTAACGATGACCTGTGTAGAAGAAAACGCAAAGGTTTCCAATGAGGTCAGCTCATTTGTGCTTCCATTGGGAGCGACCATTAATATGGACGGAACCGCGTTGTATGAAGCCGTCGCTGTACTATTTATTGCACAGGCTTATACTGGCGTGGTCATGCCACTGCCAGACCAGATTTTGGTTGCTGTTACGGCGTTACTGGCGAGTATCGGTGCCGCTGGAATCCCGCATGCCGGTTTGGTAATGATGGCGATTGTGTTACAGGCGGTGGGGCTGCCACTCGAAGCACAGGGAGTGATTATCGCCGTGGATCGCGTACTGGATATGTGTCGAACTTCAGTCAATGTCTGGAGTGATTCCTGTGGCTGTGCGATCATTGAACGCTTTCGTGGACCCGCTGTTTCCTCGAATGATGTCTGACAGAAGTTTACCTGAAGCTGCCAAAATCGGACGTTGCTGAGCATTTCTTGTAGCATAGCTGTTTCAATCCTCATAACCAAACCTCTGAGTATTTTGCCTGCCCCCGTCTGTCGATAGAAGAATAGAGAGTCTTGTACTTTCATTAATTGCATTTTCTTCCTCGGCATCTTCTGGATCAGGTGAAATGGAACAGACAATCACGCCACCTCTGGAATGGATTCATACGATCTGTGATCAGTTTGCGGAAATCACTGGGTGGACGTTACGCTTTACGTCTGCCAAACCTGGGGAACAAAAATCACAGGAAGCCGAACTCTCTGAGGTAGAGAAATATTGCTGGTATGAGTCGATTGATGATGGTAATGGTTGTGTGGGTTATCTTTACCTGACACTACCGGAAGAAGCAGACAACGATCATTTGTTTGTGACATCCATCAAATTTGCAGAGTTAGTGGCAGGACTGATTACCCGAATTGAAACTTTGAATGCGTCTCTGGAGTTGAAGAACAAAGAAGTTTCCACGCTCATGGATGTCGGTCTCTCTTCTAATAAACAAAATGGCTTGCAGGACGCTCTGCAAAAGTTGCTGGAGGCCGCTTTGCAATTGACGGGATTGCGTTCTGCTGGCTTCTTTTTGTTGAACTCCGAATCGAATCAGTTATCACTCCGCGTTCAGTACAATTTGACTCCGTTCGAGATTCCCTTTCATCGTAGAATATTATCTGAATCTCCCCCTGATCTGGAAGCGTTTTCGAAAGAAGGGATCGTTATCAGCAGTCAGGAAACCCCGCATTTGACTCACTGGTTACCCGAAGGTTGTTTGACAGGGGTTTGTGTTTCAGTGCAGTCTGATTCCGGACCATTTGGCACACTATGGGCCTTTGACCGTCGCGCCCGTCATTTGAACGACCGGGATATTCATGTGTTGAAATCGATTGGTGCTCAAGTGGGTACGATTCTGGAGAGAGCAGTCTTAATTAAAGAAAGCCAGAATCAAATTCGCTTGAAAAAAGAACTTAAGGTGATCTCTGAATCGTTTCCTGCAGAACTGATTCGAGATTCCTCTCAAAATCGTGAGTTTCAAGCAGCCGTTCACACGATCAGCCATCATGAAGTGGGCGGTGATTTATGCGAATTTATTACGCTTTCTCCTCACGTGACTTGTTTTGCACTTGGTGATGCATCGGGTGATAGTATTCCGGCTGCGGTCGTGATGGCCTCTGTTAGAGGAGCATTACGTACTTTAACAGAAGGATCAATTGAAGAGGCGAAAGATACTCGGTTTGTGATCAGCCGCATTAACAACGCCTTATACCATACATCATTACCTCATCAGTTTATGAGTATGATTTACGGTGTGATTGACATACAGAATCGTACATTCACATATACCAATGCAGGGCATCCTGCGCCGTTCTGGGTTCACAAGGGAAAAATTACCAGTTTGACATCGCATGGGATGTTGTTGGGAGTGACCGACACTAATGATTATGATTACTCTGTCATACCAATTTGCACGAATGATATTGTTGTTGGGTTCAGTGATGGAATCAGCGAAGCCATGAGTAGTGAACGAAAAATGTTTCGCTCTGATGGAATCATGAAAGTCTTAGAGAGTCATACCGAAGATACAGCTGAAGAAGTGATGCATGGCATCTGGTCCAAATTACAGAAACATCTGGAAGGCGGAAATGACGGAGATGACCGGACTTTAATGGTCATTAAATTCGCGCGCGATCTCGATTGATTCCTGTTTGAACATCCTAAGAAAAAACTCTAGCCTACGATTCGAAATCCCGGGCGATCTCCTTTGGGACGTGAATTGTTTTCGGCAGACCAATCCTGCGGCGCTTCATTTGTAATCTCGATGGTTGCTTCTTGGTTTGTCTCAGATGCCATATTTAATGCCGGTTTTTTGGTGACGGCAATTTGAGGCGACTTTTGTTTCTGTGGTGGTTGAGAGATCCAACGGTTAATGCGTAACAGTTGTGAAAAGGGAGCCATCACTGGGAAATGAGAGCAGCGATAACTCTTTCTGTCCTCATTCTTCCACATCTGTGCCAGCTCAGTGCCGAGTAACGTCAGGTTCAGAGAATGCTCTTGATCGTGAATCGATTGCTGAATCATGCGGGCTACTAAATAAGTCACAGACTCGCTGGGAGCATCTTCGCGCCGACCTAGTGCTAGATAATCTATTCCGGCTGCATGCAGAAGCCCATAGGCACAAGCAACGAGAGAGTTATTGATAAATAACGCATCGATCCGCGCCCTTCCTGCACGAACCGCAGGCCCGTGAATCTCTCTTAGGAAGGCTAGTTTTTTCTGATTTGAAAAGTGACCACCGGCGATTGTGGTCTGGTTTCCAAAACGGAAATCCATTTGTTCAAATTCTGCCCAGAGATCCCAGCGTGGATTCCAGTCGGGAGCCGTGGGATCTTCCATCTGTGAACGATAAAAGGCGACAGGCCCTCTGGCCGAGATGACTTGCTCAGCAGTTTCAATGCTGTGTTGTGTTTCCGCTGATCGACTGGCGAGATAAGAAGTCCAGTTCGTATCCAACGTATTCACAAGGGGAAGTTGTTTCCAGATGGCTTCACTTCCCTGGAATCCAACAGATTTTAGTGCATTGGCAGTGCGTTTGTGATCGTGCCCGTCTTGATCAATATATCGCAAATCGATCAGATCCCAGTCACGCTTAGAAGTATGCAAATGGCGCATTGCCGTGACCATTGTGGCAGCGGGATTGGAACCAATCTGCCCATAGAATGCACCCCAACCATCCAGAGGATACGTCAGCACGCGCATGGTACCTAATTTTGTTGAGACTGGTTTTACAACCAGAGGCACAATGCCGATGACCTTATTTCCCAGTGTGATTAGCAAGACCCGTAACTTGAGTCCTTGCCCGAAGTGTTCCCAGTAATGCTCCAGCCATTCCGGAGAATGTGCAAACGTAGCGCCTTTCGTTTTACCCAGCAGGGAATGCCATGCCAGCCGAAAATTGTCTAGTTGATCGATGTCGTTGATTTCAGCAACTGTGATCATAGAGCCTCCGGTTATGGCAAAGATGGGAAGAGAATTAAATCAGTATCAAATCTGCTTTACTAAATAAGGTTGCAAGAATCATGCCACTTTTCCACGTAATAATGGAACAGGCATACATTTCTAATTGAAAAACGGTATCGTAAGTGAATGAGATCAAAAAATGTGTGGGAGACAGTTTTCACAATCAGAATCAGTGATGCGATACCGGATAACCCTGCCAACCAGACGGGCTCACGTATTCTGAGTGTGGTTTTTCCGCAACACAATCTGACTGTGGTTGAATAAAATCAACATTATTCCGCTGGAAAATTACTAACTGCTCAGCTTTTTGAGTGCTGCAGCGGCTGCTTTTTTCACAAGCGGATCTTCATCTTTGGTAGCTGTTTCCAGAGCTGCCTTAATTTGGGGAGTGCTGATCCCGAATTCTCCCAGGCTGATAGCGGCTTCCAAACGCGCGTCAGGATTGGGATGTTCCGTGACGAGTTTTGTCAGAACAGGAGCTGCTGCTTTAGCTCTCGCTGGGCTCGGATCAATTTTAGTTAATGCCCAGAGTGTGACTGCGTTTTCTTCTTCGTCATGTTTTGTGAGCTCTTTTTCCAAAATGGGAACTGCTGATTTGGCTACTTTTCCAAATCGGGCCATGGCATAAGTCGCAACCACTCGTAACACGGGATCTGCAGAGTCCAGGTAGGGTGTGATCAGCGGAATCGCAGAAGCGGCTGGAGGACCGATTTCTGCCAACGCGGTAATCAGTTCAGCGATGACTCGCTGATCTTCTTCCAGTTTCAGTGCTTTACTGAGACTCGGTGTCGCTGATGCTGCCAGAGGACCAGTTAAAGAGATTGCATTCGCGGCTTCTCTGCGGATCAATGGGTTTTCATCCGCTAGAACCTTGATTAGGCCTGGCAATGCTGCTTTCACCGTTTCGGGATCGGTAGGATTGGCTCTGACCATTGCCCAGGAGCAAACTAAGCGGAATCGTTCATCTTCAGTTGGAGAGGCGGCATATCGTTTG
>JAJDEK010000393.1 GCA_029259875.1 Planctomycetaceae bacterium | reverse complement strand
AACTGGTTGCAGGTTAGGGAGCGGGTAACATTCCCGCGATGTGGATCTGACGGTTTTATACGTGAGCACATCAAATCCAAGACTGGCATAGTACAGAACCCATTTCCCATTCAGCAAAGGTCCCGCTGGTATCCCCAGAGGCGAAGAAACTGGAAGGCCACAAAATGACCATTGGCCGGGGACCGTTGGTTGTTCCAACTCAATCGGTGTGGGAGGATTGTCATAATTCCATTCATAACTCTGCTGGAGATCATAGCGTGGTAACGATTGTGCATTCAGCATGAGAAAGCCTGAGTAGGAACCGATTGATCTTGAACGAAGTCTGACGAAATTGTATCAGTCTTTCATCAAGTATCACAGGTATGAGTGTGATGGTAATCTCACACAGCGCACAAAAAAAGCTCCGAACCCAATAAAGGATTCGGAGCGGGGGCTAGTGCACTCAGATTAAATAGTTCTATCTTTGAACTGTATTCATACTTTTCAGAAGATTCATATAGTCGACGGTGATATTCAGGATTTCATCGTTGTAGTGATCCTTCTTAAAAATATCTTTGTCGGCTTTGGAATCTTTCTTCTCTTCTTCTTTTTTCTTTTTATCTTTGTCCTTCGTCATTTCTTTACGACGAGCGGCTTCGTTAAGTGAAATGGTTTTCTGGTTCTTCTTTTCTAAATATTTGTCAATCTCTTCTTGAGTCTCTTTGAATTTATTATCTGCGACGATTCTTTTCGCACTGGATTGTTGCAGAGGATTCAGTATTTGTTGGTTAACCATGCCAACAGGTGAGAATTGAGCAACGTCGATTTTGTCGAATTCCATTGCGTCATCAAGGAACGATTCTCCGAAGTCCATGTTGTCAATGAGTGAAGGCAGAATAACGTCTGAACGCACACCCCGATTTTGAGTGCTGTCTCCATTCACTCGATAGAATTGCTGAATAGTGAGTTTTAAAGCTCCCAGGTCCTGCTTACCTCCGAGAAAACTAAACATCTGGTTTCTGACAGGCATTACGTTCTGCACAGTTCCTTTGCCGTGTGTTGTGGTATCACCGATGATAATACCTCGTTTGTAGTCTTTGATGACACCTGCAAAAATTTCTGATGCTGAGGCCGACAGTCGATTACAGACAACAACGAGTGGGCCGGTATAGACAGCTCCTGGTTCTACATCGCTATGAATTTTTCGCTCACCGTCCATTTGCTTGACTTGGACAACCGGACCTTCATCAACAAATAAGCCGGACACTTCAATTGCTTCGCTGAGAGCTCCACCGCCATTGAAGCGTAGATCGATGACGATTCCATCAACGCCGCCCTGATCACGGAAATCGTTAAGTACTTTGCGGACATCACGTGCCGTGCTCTTAAAGTTTTCATCACCTCGTTGAGCACCACGGAAATCGCGATAGAAGGAAGGAATACTGATGATACCAATCCGGCCAGTTTGGCCCGGAATTCGTTCGCCAGTTTCAATGATCTTTCCTTTTACTTCTGATGTGCTTAGTTCAATTTTCTTACGAGTTAATTTATAAACTTCAGCACTACTGTCGTTTTCTTTCTTTACTTTTAGTTGCACGATAGTTCCCCGTTTACCTCGGATGTATCGCACAACTTTGCTAAGTTTCATTTCAACAACATCTACGAAATTACCATCTTCCTGGGCAACGGCGATGATTTTATCACCTGCCTTGAGGCGACCATCTGCGTCTGCAGCACCACCGGGAACAATCTCAGCAACCGTTGTGTAACCATCTTCCGAGCGAAGAGCTGCACCAATTCCATCCAAACTGAGTTCCATACTGATTCTGAAGTCTTCCAGAGTCTGAGGAGACATATAGCTGGAGTGAGGGTCAAAGCAGTGAGTCAATGCGCTCAAGTACATTTCCAGCTTTTCAGGATTGTCAGTTTGAGCCATTGTTCTCAAGTTATTGCGATAACGTTTATGTAGTTGCTTACGCGCTTCATCGATCTTAGTGTCGTCCAAAACCAAAGTCAGCAAATCGTATTTCACGCGTTTTCTCCAGCGTTCATTCATCTCAGTTTGATCTTTCGCGAAACCAAGATCTTTGGAGTCAACAACGATTGATTCATCAACAGAGAAGTCGTGATCTACGTCAACCAGTTGTTGTGCATAGTCCATTCGTTCCTGGAGTCTTTGCAAGTAGAGATTAAAACAATCATAGGCAAACTTGACATCTCCCGCAGCTAGCTTTTCATCCAACAGGCTTTTTTCCGCTTCGAGCCGATCTATATCTGATTGGTAGAAGTAGAGTTTTTGTGGATCGAGCTGTTTAATGAATCGCTTCATCAATTTAGCCGAGATTTCATCATTGATCGGTTTACCACTAATGTGAAAACGACTGACCATCGCACAAACTCGCTTTGCTGTGATCGCATCATCGGATGAATCAGGGGTGGTAGCTTGCTGCGCAAAAATTGCGGTTCCCAATAAGAGAACCATACAAAGGCTAAGAGCAGAGGCTGCTTTCGAGGGAGGATTTAACTTCATAAGTTTCGTCCGTTTCTTGGATTTTAAGTGACGTTGAGAAACGATTAGAGAAACCCGCTTTGAGCTGAGAATCTGTTAATGTATGCAGTTCGATATTATAAGATCAGAGAAAACAGGACAAGGTGACATTTTTTGTGCTCTGTTTTCTCATCTACTTATCAGGCGGTGATTTACCATAAAATTACTTGAAAGACCCTGATTCACTAAATAATGTCTTCAGTGAAAATTAGTACGTTATTTAAGACGCTTTTGTTGGTCATTATTCCCACTATTTCACTGAGAAGTAGTGGGAAAATGAGTAAAACTACAAGTTTAACAGTGTTTATTGCAGTTAACTTTGTTGAGAGAAGTAGAGATTGCAGGCAGATATGTCCTTTAATGATAAAGGTTTACATCTTACTTTTGCCTGAGGGTTTTTTTGAGGTGATGAAATCAACTTGGTTGGATGAGCTTGATCATTGTTGATAAGCATTCAGTCCAATGTTGCTCGAACTCTTTAGAGTTAACCTTATGTCCAGAAATCAGTTGCGCTAATTGAGGCAGAGTGGCAGGGAAAAAAACAAGAGCCGTTAAGATCGTCATCAAACAAGTCGGATCAAGACCCTCTGCAATCGCTCCTTCTGACTGAGATTGTTTCAAACGGTCGACATGTTTCTGATAATACTCCTGTCTCCAGGGCTCATCGATGAGAGGCTCACCATTATTTTGTTGTGCTTCATTCAAAAGCACACGCACATAATTTTGGTCTCGTAAGTTTTCTTGGAAGTAAAATTGTAAAATTTCGGCAATGTCGACGGGAATTTTTTCGACACTCTCATTTCGTTCTTCAAGCTTGCTTTGCAGGGCGGCTTCAAATAGCCCACGCTTATCATTGAAGTACCGATAGATCAGCGACTTATTAAATTTTGCTTGACGTGCGACGGATTCAATCCGCGCTCCATCCACGCCTCTTTCAGCAAACTCATTGATCGCAGCCTTAAGGATCGCTTCTTGGGAACGGACTTCCTTTTTTATAGGTACCGTTTCTGCATTTGTTGATGTCATCAGTACTCCGTTTTTAATGAGAAAGCCAAGTGTAACTGCACCACTTCTTAGTGTGAAGATTCCAGAGTATTGCAAATATAGAATCAGGATTTTTTAAAAATTTAAATATTGCTCAGATTTTTGTTGAAATCTAGAACGATGACGATTAACATTGCCCATAGTAACGGTAACGTTACCGTTTGTCCAATCTTTTTTCGAATATGTTGAATTGCTGCCACTAACCGTCTTTCTCTGACGTCATTTCCTTTAGGGGCCAGCAGTTATTAGTTGATTGAATTAGTATTTGCCTATTTTTTAATAACCGTTTTCAAAAAATTGTGTATCAATTTTCTTAGTAGCGTAGGTAATAACAATAAGCGAAACCTTGTATTCGTTATTGAAACGCGATTGCTTTCAAATACAAATCTATTTTTTTCAAGTTTAGCGAAACGAGACGGGCTCGATCATGTTTCTTAGTAGATATAGATAACGTCATTTTTCTCGAATGAGAGTTCCCGTCGTCAAACTGATTCACTGATGCAGTAATCAGAATTATTAGACACTTCCTAACCCTTTTGGAAATGCGAGGAGTAGCGTTATGGCACATCGTAAGCCTCTGAAGAGAGGATTCACACTCATCGAGTTGTTGGTAGTCATCGCAATTATTGCGATATTGATTGCCTTACTGTTACCCGCAGTTCAACAGGCCCGTGAAGCCGCACGCAGGTCGCAGTGCAAAAACAATCTAAAGCAGTTCGGTTTGGCGATGCACAACTATCACGAAGCGCACAGCATGTTTCCCTTGGGGACTAGTGTGAACTTTGCTACTTCTTCCGGCGGTGGTAACTTTATTACAAACGGGCTTGTGATGTTACTGCCTTATTTTGATCAAGGCAACTTGTCCAATCTTTATGATTCAACAAAGCCGTGGGAACAACAATCTCCCGTTGTTGCCAGAACTGTCATTCCTACATTTGTTTGCCCTTCGAACGTAGGAACTAACCCGATTTCAGAGCCTGCCTTAGCGGCTTTTATACCGGCAGGAGGTACGTTTGGAATTACAACTTACCTTATGTGCCGTGGGTCGAATGTTGCCTGGTGTAATTCAAGCAATCACGCCAGTAATGTTAAAGGCATGTTTGACATCAATCGATCGGTCAAAATGCGAGATATCATTGATGGTTCCAGTAACACGATTGCCATGGGCGAAGGAGCAACAGGACCTCAATTTATTCTTTGTGATGGTCAAGGTTGTAATACAGCACCTGCGACACCTGTCGAGGCGTCTCAGGGTTGGGTTGTAGCACAACCACCCGCATCTGACTTTAAAGCTGGCCTATTTATGGGGCCCAGAGCGAGTGTTTTTGGAAGTACGGCAGACCGAATCAACAAAGCATTTACGACGGAAACGCTGATTGACTTGTCTGGCTACTCTGATTGCTCATTTGGTGCTGATGCTGATGCCACAAGTAACTTCCGCAGTCAGCATGTGGGGGGAGCCCATTTTCTTTATGGAGATGGATCAGTTCACTTTATCAGTGAAAATGTGGATTTAAACCTTTATCAAGCACTCTCAACGATTCAAGGGGGAGAGGTCGTTTCTACCCCATAGTCTATTTATGCTGAGTTGATAACTCGTTCCACAGAAATTTGGTGTTAGTTCTCATGATGGAGCCTACAACCTTGCATCAGCAAGAGCGTTCCCATTCTAATCAACCTGAAATCGATCAGGCGTTAGAAGATCTGGCTGAAGCCAACCGAAGTTCGGTTGGCTTTTCAGTCGAGCAGCGCATCCAATTGACGGAACAGTGTTTGCAAAGTCTTTCTGAAGCGGCTCAAGAATGGGCCAATCTTTCTTGTCAAGCGAAGCAAATTCCAGAAGGTAGTCGGGTTCGTGCCGAAGAAGTACTGGCTGGTCCTGTTTCGGTTGCCCGTTTTCTTCAGATCTTGTTGATTAGTTTGAAGGCCGTTCGGAGTTCCGGCAAACCCTCTTTGCCTGGAACTGCTGTGCAATCGTCAGAGAAACAATGGCGCGTGCCTGTTTTTCCGACGATTGGACTTTATGATGCGCTTGTTTTTTCCGGATTAAAGGCAGAAGCCTGGCTAAAGCAGGGAGAGGAATCTGCGTCACTTTTCAGTCTTGAGCAGTTGGAGATAACAAATCCTGAATCACTTCCGTTGACATTGGTACTTGGTGCGGGGAATGTGTCTGCGATTCCCGCGACTGATGTCTTGACAAAAATACTGCAGGAGGGGGAACGTGTTCTTCTCAAAATGAATCCGGTGAATGCTTACCTGAGACCGGTGTTCAAACAGGCTTTCAAACCATTGATTGATGTGGGGCTCTTGCGCATTGTGTGTGGCGATGCGCGTGATGGTGCCTATTTGGTAGAACATCCTGCGATCGATCGAATTCATATCACGGGATCGACGCAAACTCACGATGCCATTGTCTGGGGGAGCGATCCTACAGAACAAGCGACCCGGAAACAAAATAATCAGCCTCGTATTAATGTGCCAATTACGAGTGAGTTGGGGAATGTTTCGCCGTGGATCGTGGTTCCTGGTGAGTATTCAGAAAAACAACTCCGATTTCAGGCCGAGAATATTGCCGCATCAATTGCCAATAACGCTTCTTTTAATTGTCTGGCTACCAAAGTGATCATCACAGCCAGTCATTGGCAGCAACGAGCTCAATTTCTGTCGATGATCGAACAACATTTAGCTCAAATTCCGAAACGCTATGCTTATTATCCCGGTGCAGCAGAACGTTGGGAACGATTTGCTGGTGAAGTTCCTGATGACAAAGAGTACCTTCCCTGGAAATTGATTCGTGATGCCGACCCAAAGAAGTCACCGCATTTATTTCAGGAAGAATCTTTTGTCTGCGTTTGTGCAGAAACCGCTTTAGATGTGAATTCAGATACCGGTTTTCTTGAACAGGCTGTCGAATTTGTGAATCAAGAGGTTTGGGGAACGCTCTGCGCTACGATTACCGTTCCGGATCAGTTTCAAAAGTCGCACCAAGAATTTTTGAATCATTGTGTGTTTCGTATGCAGTATGGTGCTGTTGGGATCAATCATTGGCCTGCTCTGAATTATGCATTCATGTCAACTCCCTGGGGAGGTGCGCCAGGGGGCGATCTTAAAAATGTTGCCAGCGGTATTGGGAATGTGCATAACACTTATTTTCTCAGAGATGTTGAGAAAACCGTTTTATATGGATCACTGACTTTATTTCCAAAACCGGTTTGGTTCCCTTCTCATCCCAACCCGGAATCCGTTGGCTGGCAACTCTTAAAGTTGTATAGCCGACCTTCGCTAATGAATCTATCAAGAGTAGGGCTTTCTGTCATACTCAAATAACGTTATTCACTTCAAGTAGAGTCATTGCAGGATCATCAGACATGTCAAAAAGCAATCCTTTCATACCAACACAGGTTTTCAGATTGGCGAGTATTCTTCTGGTTTGTGGATTCTTATCAGGAAATTCTGTCGTAAAGGGTGAGGAATCGACTGCTCCGAAGCTGGTTTCAGCGACGTATACGTTTTCACCCGGCCCCGATTTTCCGTTTCGCTTCCAATCGCGATTGATTCAGGCAATTCCGGGCGACATTCTTGAGTTGGAAGCAGGAACCTATGAATTACAGTCTGGTTTGAACCTGGTGACTGACAATGTCACGATTCGCGGGCGAGGGCAAGATAAAACCGTACTCACATTTAAAAATCAACGTGATGGTAGTTATGGATTGTTGGCAAGTGGAGATAATTTGGTACTGGAGAATTTTGCTGTTGAGGATACCAGTCATAATGCAATCAAAGTATTGGGGGCAGATAATGTCACTTTTCGGGGAATTCGTACCGAATGGACCGGAGGGCCAAAATCGACCAACGGAGCCTACGGTCTCTATC
>JAJDEK010000392.1 GCA_029259875.1 Planctomycetaceae bacterium | reverse complement strand
CCGGCATGCGGATCACCTACAACTAATTGGCTTTTTTCCAATTGTGAAACACGGCAGTTTCCTTCAAAGGCTGGCCAGTATCGATCCGGATTTGCATCAAATTTTTGTTTATGCTCTGCAGAGAAAAAACAGACCTTCTGTTCTTTATACTCTGAAGTGAAACTCGGTATCCCTTCAACAAGTTGTTGATCATCTAGCATGCTGACCAGACAAATGTTTTTGAATGCAAATTTTGAAGTGACTTGCTTCTGGCCCATTTTCTGAATCTTTTGTCTGGGACGAACCGGAGCTTTCTGTTCATGGCTAACAAGGCAAACCTTATTGAGCTGCTTTGACATCTCCTGAGCAGCAACATAGCCCGAAATCTTCTTCACAATTTTTAGTTGAGGCGTAATGATGACAGTTGTTGGTAGCCCTGATACGCCGATGGCTTCTACCAATTTTTGATTTTGATCAGCGTCAACTCGAATAGGAATAAAGCAGGAATTGACATGCTTAACTACTTTCTGATTTCGATAAGTTTCTTTCTCCATTTTATGACAAAATCCACACCAGGACGCACCAATTTGAATCAGCATAGCCTTTTCTTCAACTCGAGCTTGTTGTGCAGCTCGTTTTAAATTGGTTTGCCACTTGATTTCTTCTCCTTGAACATATTGGGAGAAAAATGGTATGAGTATGAAACTGAGTGATACAGTTAGTAAACTTTGTACGCGCACAATAAAACCCCTTTTTAAACAAGCCCAGAAGTCCTACACGGTCTTACATATCGGTTAGATTTGATGGTTTATTCAATTAACAGGAATGTTCTGGTTCATATTTTTATAATTGATATGAGTCTTGTAACGGTTAGTAAAACATGATGACGGACAGTCTTGTTATAAATTAACTATGACTCCTGTATTAACAAGAACTAGCGGCTACAACCTAGCAGAGTTAACACCCAGCCACGATCCTTTCTCACACTTGCTGGATTCCATTCCCAATTATCCTCTCGATTTTTCAATGTGACATTCGCAATGGTTTGGAGGTAAAACTCGCAAACTAGATCCAAGCTTTATTCTTCTTACGTAAAATGTCGTGATCTAGTTGATTTAAAGGGTAATTTTTCAGCGGTTAACAAAGGTAAATCGTTCCTAACGTGATATTTGACATACTCTGTTCATTCAATTCCTAATTCTATTTAACAAGATAAATCTGTGTGGTTTGGGATACACAAATGATTTGTGCTGAGACCGCTTTTATCACTGATAATCGCTCTCGTTTTCCCCACACAATTTGAAAGCTATTCTCGCCTGCCTTGTATATCGAGTTTCCAGCAAATCGAACCTGTGAGTTAACACACAAGTACTCAGAATGATGTATGCTTCTGAGTCAATTCCTACTACGAACTACGTTAGAAGACCTGAGTTAAGAAAAGGCTTGCACTTAAAAAAGAAGTGGAAATTTTTAGCGAATTCGATAATCCGCAGTTTAAATTCTGTAGGAAATGTGAGATAACTCACAGAACAAAAGAGCAGACCTTTCTACTTTGGGTTCATTGTATGAACTTGCATCACCCCAACATAAAACAATGAGGAAATCCATGAAACGCCCCGAACTCAATCGACGTGATTTTAATCGACTGACATTTGCTGCTTTTGGAGGCATGGTAGCTGGCTCGATGACAGGCTGTCAGCAAAAAGCTCCAGATAAACCCGCTGCTCCCGAGACACCAGCCGCCGGTGATGAAGCAGGTAGTACTACCCGCGATGATAAAGATGATCACGATCATGGTGCTGATGACAAAGATTCCAAAGATGTGAGTTTACTGATGAGCGAACCACATGTCTGCCGTGGCTTAAATACATGTAAAGGAACACATGCCGGTGTGGAAAGTGCCTGTGCTGGCCTAGGTGCTTGCGCATCTGTGGCAGAACATGCATGTAAGGGTTCAAATGAATGTAAAGGCCAGGGAGGCTGTGCTTCAAACCCCGGAATGAATTCCTGTAAAGGCAAAGGAAGCTGTAGCGTGCCTTTGATGCCAGAGGCTTGGAAGCTGGCCCGTGCCGAATTCGAAAAAGGAATGGAAAAGGCTGGCAAAAAAGTCGGTCCTGCACCTGCCGCTCCTAAAGAATAGGTTTCTCTTTTGCTACAATCAACGCGGGCTCCTTGATCAATCTGGTTGGTCGGGAGCCTGCTTTTTGTTGTAAACCTGAATTATCAAATTTCATTGATTCAGAGAAGAGCCTCATCATTAAAGGCCGGAGTTACCACATATGCTAAAACCACGTCTCGGATATGATAACCTGGGTTTGGGGGTAGGACTGCGGACCGTACACTTCGCCCACATTCTGGAACACGAGCCTGAAGTAGACTGGTTTGAGATCATCTCGGAAAACTTTATGGACTCTGAAGGCAGACCACGGTCTGTGCTTGAGCAGATCGCAGAGCGTTATCCCATTGTCATGCATGGTGTCTCACTTTCAATCGGAAGCACTGATCCTCTCAATCGTGATTACCTGAAAAAATTGAAATCTCTAGCCGAATCAGTCAACGCTCACTGGATTTCGGACCACGTCTGTTGGACTGGTGTTGCAGGGCGCAATACTCATGACTTGTTGCCAATACCCTATAATGAAAGTACGCTTTCGCATCTTGTCAAACGGATTCGGATCGTTCAAGAGATTTTGGAACGTCCACTTGTTCTGGAAAATCCAAGCAGCTATCTGGAATTCAAAGATTCAACGATGACTGAGTCTGAATTTGTTTGTCGGATGGCGGAAGAAGCCGAATGTGGCTTACTCTTGGATGTGAATAACGTTTATGTATCCAGTGTGAATCATGAATTTGATCCTGTAAAATATGTAGAAGCAATTCCCGCGAAACGAGTCGTTCAATGCCATTTAGCGGGACATACTAACTGTGGTACCCACTTAATTGATACGCATAACGGTCAGGTGATTGACCCCGTCTGGGAGCTGTTTCAATTATTGCATCAGAGAACCGGAGGAGTTTCAACATTGTTAGAGTGGGATGCTGATATTCCACCGTTTCCTGTCGTGCATGAGGAAGTCCTGAAAGCAAAAAACTACATGGACGAGAAATTGCATGTCTCGGAAAAAAGCTTTGTTGAGAAAGCGGTTGCGAATACTTCCTCAACGGCAATTCCTCACCCCGCATCGTTCATTACGGCTGAAGTGGAATGAGTGACGAATCTCGTAACTTGGACCGAATCCAACGCTGGATGCAAACCGTTATCTGTTGGCCGAGCGGGGTCGAAGCTGGAATCGCTTCTGAAGAGGCACAAAGTAAGATCCCATTGCAAAGTAGTGAATTGGATACAGTGATTACTGCTTCCAGTCAATTGACAAGTCAGGAACGGTTGGGAATCTATGCCAACGCTTATTATGCGCGCCTGTTGGAGTGTTTAAGCGAGGAATATCCCGCTCTGGTTTGTGCCATGGGAAAAACTGCCTTTGGTGCGTTCTCGATGGAATTCCTTCAGGAATATCCTTCAACCAGTTATACGCTCTGTGAATTGGGGGCTCACTTTCCCCAGTTTCTAAAAGAAACCAAGCCGGCTACTGAAGATGGAGAAGTCAATTGGACTGACTTTTTGATTGAAATTGCCTGGCTGGAACGTGTTTATAGCGAAGTATTTGATGGACCAGGCATCGAACGAGAAACAGTACTATCTGCAGAGACTTTAAATTCGATTGCGCCAGAAGTCTGGCCCGAACTTCGCCTCAAAATGGCTCCCTGCTTTCGATTACTTGAGTTTCAGTTTCCCGTTCATGAATATATTTCCAATGCACGACAAGGGAATTCACCAACGATTCCAGAACAGCAAATTACCTATCTAGCGATTACACGCAGAAACTTCATCGTCCGCCGGGAATCAATTTCTCAATCGGAATACTTCCTACTTTCAAAGCTTGAGCAAGGTTTAAAAGTGGGCGATGCGATCACGCAATTCGCAGAGTCAGGCCTCATGGAACCAGATGAATTGGATGTTAATCTCCATCAATGGTTCAGACACTGGATGGCCTCCGGTTTCTTCATTGATGTCTGTGATTCGTGAAACCACCAACTGCGAGGAATTCTATTGGTTTGCTTCAACAGTCTGTATCTATCACACCATAGAAGTATTCATCTTCAATGTTGCTTAAGACTGTCGGATTCATAATGATTTGAAATCAGCCTGATCTGAAAGATCTCTATTTTTCGCCAAAATCGCGTCTGTTGCGCAAAATAGGTAATCTGAAATACGTGGGCAGAAATTACGTGCATTTTTTGTTGATAATTTAGCGACTTTAGATCGTTCTCTCTCTCGATTTGGGCTGCTTTTTTACTTGTAAAGAACGACAGCTTAAACCGCCATTACTCCCCGCATTGACACAAAATGCGCTCGGAATTACAGTCCCGACTTAGAAATATGCATAACGGACTGATTTCACTAATTTCTTTATTATTTAAATGAATTGATAGGCACATTGGTTGTCAGGGAGGGCAGCAATTTGAAGGGCATCATAATGTGTTGTGTGGCGATGTTGCCAGCATTAGAGATTGCAGGATGTACCCAGCAAACATCTTTGCCTCCTGTGGCTATTAATGGGCCTGCTCAGCAGCATCCACAATATCCAGCTCAGGCTTCTAAACCGGCTCCCAATACTCCTTTGTTTATAACACCGCCGACGATTGCGATTGAACCACAAAACCCCTGGAAACCTGACGTGAAAACACGTGAGTGGAAATATATTGTGATACATCACACTGCTTCAACAACGGGCAGTGTTGAAAGTATTCATGAGCTGCATAGCAAGAAAAAAGATAAGTCCGGTAACGCGTGGCTGGGCATCGGCTATCACTTCGTCATTGGAAATGGAAACGGTATGCCCGATGGTGCCATTGAATCCACCTTTCGTTGGCGTGAGCAAATGCATGGTGCGCATGCAGGAGACAATCAATACAATCAGAAGGGGATTGGCGTTTGTCTGGTTGGGAATTTTGAAACTGAACCTCCTACCGAAGCACAAATGGCGGCTGTCAAGAAACTGGTCGGAGTTCTAAAAACAGAATATCGAATTTCCAGCGAAAACGTGCAAGGGCACCGTGATGTTAAAGCGACAGCCTGTCCTGGAAAATACTTCCCCATGAGCGAAGTGGCTGCTGCCATTGATCTTCCTGTATTAGGAACCCTTCCACCAAAAACTCCAAATCAACTCGCAAAAGTTCAATTCGCTCAGGAATAAACTACTGTTACTCCCCCCACATTTAAGACTCCTCTAGACTGACTCACTGAAAGTAAAATGACAATGGATTACACGCAGCGTCTTAAATGGATTGAAAACGTGTTCAATGGAGAGAGAGTCGCGTTCACTCCGACTCTTCCCGTGGACAGAATTACTGAAAATGATAGTTCGTCGAATGCAGCAGTCAGGTTACCGGTCAAACATGTAGCCCTGTTTCGTCCGGAACATTACGAGTCCGGATATGCCTATCCTCTGGTGATCTGGTTGCATCCTGACGGTGGTTCTGAGCAGGACCTGCATGAAATCATGCCACAAATCAGTATTCGAAATTATTTGGGACTCTCGTTCCGTGCCCCTGCCATTGATCCTGCTGCTCCCAGCAATGGTTATCGTTGGCCCGACAGTCACCTTTTTGTTAAGCAATTTAGTAGTCAAATTCGAAAGACAGTCCACGAACTACAAAAAGTTCTTAACATCCACGAGAGACGAGTCTATCTGGCTGGAACCGGCTCAGCCTGTTCTGTCGCCACAAAATTACTCATACAAGCACCTCATTTCTTTGCAGGGGCCGCATTAGTCAATGGCCAGTTCAGTAAAACAGACTTTCAAAGTGAGTCTAGTTGTAAATTGAAAGGCAACCGCATTCTTTTGGACCAAAATATCACAGACACAACTGGAAGCCCAATTTCGTCCCAGTGGGTTACACGTATGTGGGAAACAACGGGAGCGGAAACACATTTAGTGAATTCTCTCCAGCCTAAGTTGAACAACCAATCTGATTTGCTGCCGTTTCTGAACCGGTGGATCATGGAAGGTATCTCGACCGCCCGACTGGTTTAAGTGTCTTCAGATGTTTTCTTCCTTAGCTTATGATGAGAATATTTGTATAGATCTAATTGAGACGATTAATCTGTTTGTGCAGAATTATCCTATTGTAACGCTCTCAATCAGGTCGATGAATAAAGCGGAATACTGAATATCTCAGGATTCCTTTCGTCGAAATACAATGTCAGTCTAACCTAGGCTGATTGCTTTATTCTACTGACTGGCAAGGAGAGAACTATGATGGTGCGGCGTCTCATGCTCGCAGGCTTGTTCCTGTTTGTGGTTGGGTTGGCCACGTCTACTTTTTCATCTTCCGATGCAATGGCAGCCGGTCAAGGACAACCCGCAGACTGGAAACGATTTTACTACTACCCCTATGTGTATTATCCCCAGAACTTCCAGAAACCACAGGGGAGCTACGACAACCTGTATTACCGCTATCCTGAAAGTATGAGAATTCCTGTTTACAACCAGAATTGGCACAATTTTTATCCCAGTGATCGTCCTTATCACAAAGGAAATCACTTTAAGCTCGATGTTTTTTAGAAACCATCATAGAGACATTGAGGTCTGACCGACAAAATAACATCTCCGGTCAGATCACTTCGGGCCAAGATACGTTTTTGCCATACTCTCTTCTGAAAGTATGTCTCCATTTGAGCGCTAGTTGTATTTTTGCAACAAATTAGCCTGCGATTTATTCGCAGGCTTTTTTTATTTTCGCAAGCACAATCGCGATTCACTCTCATTTCTCCTTTTCAGCATAGAGGTTGACTTTCTAAAATCAAATAATCAATGAGCATTGAGAAACTGAATTGGCAGAGAGATCGCTTGAGAGTTTCATTCTTAGCGCATGACGAAATGAACGTAGCAATCTAGTCCGGCAACACCTATGTCTAACGAAAAAACCGAAGGCTTGATTATTCGACTAGCTGATTTCAGTGAGTCCAGCAAAGTGATCACCTGGTTCACCAGGGATTTTGGGAAAACTGCGTCTTTGGCAAAAGGTGCAAAAAGGCTGAAAAGCTCATTCGAGGCTGCTATTGACTTGCTGGCCACTTGTCGGATAGTCTTCATCCGAAAATCTTCCGGCGGGCTTGATCTTTTGACTGAAGCCCAACTTGTGAATCGTTTTCGCCCTTTTCCTGGAAATCTTTCCAACTTGTATGTGGGGTACTACATTGCCGAGTTATTAGACGCTCTCACTGAGGAATATGATCCTCATCCAGAGCTGTTTGATGCAGCATGTGTCGTATTACAACACCTACAAGAACACGATGATTACCAGAAATCGTTGATTATATTTGAGTTAACCATATTAGAAGAGATCGGCCAGCTTCCTCAGTTCCAGTACTGTACCGGATGCAGTCAAGAACTAGGGCAATTGGAATCGTATCTTTATGACGCCAATAACGGGGGCTTGTATTGCCAGCATTGCGAGCAACAGCGTCACGGAAAAGTCCGTGTTTCCCGTGGTACAATTACAATACTACAAAAACTGACAGTCGAGAATACACTACTTTCCCAGCGATTGAACTTATCCCTTCAACAACAACGAGAGATCAGGCAATTGCTGTCAACAACCATGTCTCATATCCTGGGTCGTCGTCCTAAAATGGCGCCCTACCTACAACTATAAACATTTCATTTCCCTCCGGTGGAAGTCAGGGATGACGACCATGTCCATATATCAATTAAACCATCTATTTCAGTGCGTACGTCCTGTAATACGTTTTTGTATTGCGCTGATGCTGTGTGGATTGATTTCAGGCTGCACTATGTTTGGTGATCGACCCTCTGATTTTGCTGCCTGGAAACCTCCCTGGTCAAAAAAAAGCCCGACGGACAAACCTTCAATTGATGGTATTCGGGGCCCAATGCAGCGTGTCATGCAGACCGCACTTTGGAAGAAGAAAGGGGATTCGACATTCATTGAACCGGCATTAGGGGCTCGTGAATACAAACAGGCAAACGAAAAATTCCAGGCAAAAGAATACAAGGCGGCTGAAAAAGAATTCAAAGCGATTGTTAAGAAATATAAAAATGATCCGATCAAAGAAGATGCCCAGTTCATGGTTGCAGAATCTCAATTTGCTCAAAAAAAATACTCTTGGGCACAGGATGGATACGATCAACTTTTGATTGATTTTCCTTCCACGCGACATCTGGATCAAACCACAAAACGATTGTTTCATATCGCCCGTTACTGGCTGCAAGAACCAACAATTGTCACAGGCAGCGAAATTCAACAAGTAAACTTGGAACAACCCGGCTCAGAAACTCCTGAAATTCCCAGTGATGGTAAACCTCGCAAATCACGTTGGGCACTGGCACCTAATTTCTTTGACCGCACACGCCCTGTGTTCGATACAGAGAACCGAGCCTTGGAAGCACTAAAATCTATCTGGCTGCATGACCCAACAGGTCCTCTGGCTGATGATTCTCTAATGCTTACCGCTAGCCATTACCTGAAAAAAGGGCGTTATATGGACGCTGACCGCACATTCGGTTTGCTACGTGAAGAATATCCCAAAAGCCCTCATCTCAAAGATGCATTCATGCTGGGAACTCACGTGAAGCTGATGTCCTATCAAGGACCTCAATATGACTCTACCGTCCTGAATGACGCAGGCGATCTAAAAGAGACGACATTACGGCTCTTTCCTGAATCAGAACGGGCGCGACTCAAAGAAGAGCTGAAGAAAATTGAACAGGCTAAAGCCAAACGTGACTGGGAAACCGTTCAATATTGGATGCGTCGAAGCAAACCAAAGTCAGCAGCCATTTATTGCAACCTGTTGATCGAAAAGTATCCTACCTCCAACTTTGCCAATCAAGCTCGTGAGTTACTGGCAGAGTTAGGCGAGGAGAACACCAACCACCTCTGGGCAAACTATGCCACACCAAAGAAAATGGTTCAAGAACAACCAGAACCGAAAAGGTCTTTAGTGCCAAGCCTGCCTTCGTTTGGGGTAAATCGCTCTGCACCAACAAAGTCTGCAGAGCCCCCCGCAATGGTACGCGAATTGGAACCACCGGCCCGCTTGAGATTGGATGATCTGGAAGAACCGATCAGAAGAATTCCTATCGAAGAAGAATCGAAGCCTGTAAAAATTAAACTTTAAGAATCTAAACTTTCATGGCAGAGAATCTGTTTTCTGTTGACAAAACTTATGCAGCGTCTTGTGATAAATTTGTTACTGCTCTTACTGCTGTCAATCGATCTGGCAGGCTGCGGGTATACGGTAGGCAATTCTTATCAGCCTGATGTGCAAACAGTTTATGTACCAATTTTTGAAAACAAGTCTTTTCGACGTGGATTTGAATATCAGTTAACAGAAGCAGTCCAGCAAAAAATTCAGTCACAAACTCCGTTTCGTCTGGCAAAAGGAGTTGAAGCGGACACACGACTGACTGGCACTATTAGACAAATCAATAAAAGTGTATTAGGAACAACCCGATTTGATGATCCTAGAAATTTGAATTTACAGTTTGTAGTTGAGGTAACTTGGGAAGACATGCGAAGCGGGAAAGTTTTATCGCAGCAGCAGGTTCCCATCACTGCCGAAGTGGTATCATTGGTCTCGGCAGCCTCATTTGCACCGGAGGTCGGTCAATCTCTGGCAACAGCGACCAAGACTGCCACTGATAGTTTGGCAAATCAAATTGTTCAATTAATGGAAACTCCCTGGTAATTAGATTTGCAAAAATGGATAGTCAGGAATTTCGATAACTGATACACTTCGGCCACATTTGGCCACACATCATTTCAGAAATAACGACAACAAAAATCACCCCCCACCTTACTAGAAAACCTATCTTCTTCAATAGCACGGATTGCTAATAGATATCGGGCCACTTGCCAGTTTTACTGGCACGCCGATCAGTCAGACCGGCAATTCAGGGAAGGATTTGGATAACAAATGAAGTCGAAACTTGTTTTACATCAAAGTGCTCTCGTTTTTACCTGTTGTACCGCATTGATATTGTTTCTAACGAACAACAATTTGCTGGCACAACGTAAACAACGTCCAGACCCGGCGAATGCCGTACTCAAAGTACAACAACTATCTCCTGAACTGGAGGAAATTCTAAAAAAATGGGAAACCGAATCGGCTAAAATTGTGAAGCTGGAAGGGAAGCACAAGCGTTTCCTGTACGATGATGTATTCCAGATCGAAAAAAGAGCTGAAGGAAAATTCTATTACGAAAAGCCTGATAAAGGTCGGATTGATATCGCCGGAATGAAAATTTCCAAAGGTGCCAAGAGTAAAAAGAAAAACCCTAAGACCGGTCAACCTTACGGTCTGAAATCAGGAGACAATGAACGTTGGATCTGCGATGGTAAGCGAATTTTTCAGATCCATGACGACGAAGAATCATATGAAGTCTTCCCGATTCCCCTGGATCGTCGAGGTGCCAACATTATGGAAGGTCCTCTGCCGTTCCTGTTTGGAATGCCAGCAGCAACTGCCAAAAAAAGATACTTTTTAAAGCTCATGGTGAATACTCCGCAGCAAATCGTCATGGCAGTCAATCCTCGACGACCAGCAGATGCCGCTAACTACAGTGAAGCAAAAATTATACTGAACCCCAAGACTTATTTGCCTGGTGCGGTACAACTCATTCACCCTGGTAAAAACCAGTCAACAGTCTATAGCTTTGAGGATGTTGTCGCGAATAAAAATAGAGGACTCATCGCCGGTCTATTTGGCAAAGATCCATTTCACCCTGACCTTGATGACTATCAATTGCAGGGGAAAGTAGTAGCTGTTGCTGAAGACAAAAATGTCCAAAAGCCCGTTCAACAAGCGGTTTTCAAAGTGCCTTCCATGATCGGAAAAGATTATAAGACTGCTCAGAAAATGCTGGAAAATATGGGTTTGAATTCAAAAGTGTATCCTGGGAAACCTGCTTTAAAACGTGGACAGCATAAGTTCCATGTTTATAATCAGAAGCCTCAAGCAGGAGAATCAGCTCAGCAAGGAGCTGTTATTCACCTTCAACTTTATACTGAGCCCAAATCTGCACCTAAATAATAAGATTTGGTGGAACTAAAACGCGGAACCATTAAAGCTCTTTGAATGATTTCAAAGAGCTTTAATTATTACGGGCACGCATCGCACGTTGGATATCCATACGAGCCGAATCTTTTTTCAGTTTCTCGCGTTTGTCATGCAATTTGCGTCCTTTGGCGATTCCCAGTTTCACTTTTACCAGACCACGGGTGAAGTAAACCGTGAGTGGAATGAGCGTCAAACTGGTATGTTCGCCACGCTCTGCAAATTTCTTGATTTCTGCTTTTTTCATCAACAACTTGCGAGGTCGTCTGGTGTGGTGATTCATCGTATTGGCCTGAGGGTATAAGGCAATATCACAATTGTAGAGCCAGACCTCACCATCATTCATACGGGCGAATGCTTCTTCTATGGAAATCTTGTTTGCTCGAATACTTTTGACTTCGCTACCTGCTAGAACAATTCCACAGTCAAGC
>JAJDEK010000391.1 GCA_029259875.1 Planctomycetaceae bacterium | reverse complement strand
TAGGCCAACGCGACAGCCGCATGAAAACGAACTTCTAATAAAGGGCTTTTTAAGGCAGATTTAAGAATCGGAATCGATTTTTTACCGATCGCTTCCAACTGAATCACCGCTCTTTCCGATAGATCAGGAATTTTAATTTCTTCCGTCAGTCTTTGCATTCGCACCCGTTGCGCTACATCGGTTTCCCGAAATGCAATTTTTCGCACGACTTGCAAATAACGTGAATCATTGTGTTTGTAACGGGGTTTTAGTTTCAACACAACTTTTTTATCGGTCTTGGCTTCCGCCAAAGCTTCTTCAATTCCATATCTGTCAAAGTGGTGAAAACGTCCGCCAATCCGATCAGCGATACGCATGGCATTTCTAATACTTTTGAAATCATTACGCAGGTATAAAGCCAGATTTCGGTCTTCTGTCACCGAGACCCCGCCTGCGAGAATGCGACCACGACGCAAGATGCCAGCCACTGTTTTTTTTCGATCTTTATCTGATATAGGGGGAATTAAAATAGAACCATGTGCCTTGGCAAGAATGTGACCTTTCAAGAGACCACGGCCTTGAATCATTGCCTGTTCTGCAAGGTAGGATTCCATTAACCAACCCCCTTCCAGGCTGGTTGCTTCACTATTTCCAGGCAGATAAACTTCAACATCAAACGGTTCTCCTTTTCGAATCAAAGGAGGTAGATAGGCTTTCACGATGACTAACGCAGTAGAAGGGTTACGTAAGATCTGGTTTGGATTTTTTACATTCCGACGACGCATTTCTCGAAGCAATGCTTCACGATGAACCGAAGGAGGAGGATTACCACCAGTGCCCTTCAGTCCGGTTACCAACCCAACCCCTTCCAGGGCAATCAGATTTTTACCGGTAATTTGTGTGTAATCTCCTATGAACGGAGTCTCCACTTTGGTCTCAGCAAAGTCTTCTGTCTCAGAGGTTTCCTCATCAGGGCTCTGGGAGCGCAAGCTGGCAGGATTCAACCAGTCTGATGGGTTCAAATTGAGTTTTTGACAACCAGAGATCCCGGCTACCATGAGAACGATTACCAATAAGTTGACAGAGCTTTTCACAGCACGACCCCGTTTGTGAGAAAAAAGTCATTTTCGAATGGCAGTTTTTCCACTGAAATCTTTTTCGGGCAGCATTCGATCATCAAACGGCCAGGAATTGACATAAAACCTGCCCCTTTTTCAGTTGAATTACTGAAAATTAATTGAGTGATCAAACATTGCCAGAATTGACAAAGCAGAAAACCTGAAGAGAAATTGAGATTTGATTTGAGAGAGATTATTGTGGGGCGGAAGCTTAGCTCATGGCAAAAATCTGGTCAATACCGTTTTTTGTCTCGGTGATTCTCTGTCCTGCATTTGAAATACTCCCTTCAATTTAAGTTAGAAATGGAAAACCCTCTCATAGAATCCAATTCAAAAACCGGATTCATTCCATTGTCAGGTGATTCGTGTATGATTTATGGCAGAAATTACAATGAAGGTACATCGACACTTAAACCGAAATACTGAAAGCAGTTAGCAGATGCATCACTTTTCCGACCGTTTAAACGTGGCCATCCAAAAGAAAAAAACACCGGCTCTCGTCGGCCTCGACCCCCGCTTCGACTGGCTTCCCTCTGAAATTGTCAGTTCTGCTGAATCCCGGTATTCCACAAAAGCAGAAATCGTAGCTGCCGCGTTTGAAGAATTCTGTTCCCGTATGATCGATGTTGTCGCCCCACTAGTTCCTGCTGTTAAACCGCAGGCGGCATTCTTCGAAGAATGGGGCCCCGCAGGTTGTGCCGCCCTGCAACGAATCATCAAAAAGGCACGCAGCGCAGGATTGGTTGTCATCTGTGACGCCAAACGAGGAGACATCGGCTCGACCGCCGAAGCGTACGCCCGCGGTTATCTTGCCGGCGAAAATCCGGAAAGTGCGATCTGGGCTGCTGACTGTTTGACTGTGAATCCCTATCTCGGTAGCGACACATTAGAACCATTCGTGAATGTCGCCACAGAACGCGGAGCCGGAATCTATGTGTTGGTCCGCACGAGTAATCCCGGCGCGGGAACATTCCAAGATCGTAAAACTGATGGAACGAACCTCTATGAATGTGTCGCAGCGGCTGTTGAAGAACTCGCATTGAAAACCAAAGGTGCAGGTAACTATGGCGCCATCGGTGCCGTCGTAGGTGCGACTTATCCGGAAGAATTGAACCAACTCCGTGCTTTAATGCCGCACACTCCCCTACTCGTTCCCGGTTATGGTAGTCAGGGTGCGGGCGCCGGTGATGTGGCAGGCGCCTTCGATGAGGGGGGGTTTGGCGCCATCATCAACAGTTCCCGCGGCATTAACTTCGCAATCCGCAAAGCCCCCTACTCAGAAAAATTCTCCCCCACAGAATGGGAACAAGCAGTCGAGGCGGCCACTCATGATATGATTTCTGATTTAGCCACACATACTCCCGCTGGTAACTTATAATGAATGACCATGTAGCCACATTCAAAAAAGCAGCAACGCAATTGAAAAAAGCAGATCCGCGTCTGAAAACGGTGATCGAATCCATCGGACCCTGCCCACTCAAACCGTATCGCTATCGTTTTGCGTTGCTGCTACGTTCGATTGTCTCGCAACAAATTTCGACCTCGGCAGCACGTACAATCTATAAACGTCTGCATACACTCTCTGGTAAAGGCCAGCCAACAGCAGAAAAAATCATTCGCCTCTCACACGATGAATTACGATCCGTCGGTCTATCCAATCAGAAAGCCACCTACGTGCATCATCTCGCAGAAATGGTTTTGGAAAATAATGTGCGTCTGCATAAAATGCACCTCTTGTCTGACTCAGAAGTCACCGAGGAATTGATTCAAGTCAAAGGGATAGGCAACTGGACCGCGCAAATGTTTCTGATGTTTGGACTTTGTCGTCCTGATATTTTCCCACACGATGACCTGGGAATCCAAAATGGTATTCAGATGATTTATCAATTAAAAACACGCCCGGACAAGCAGACCTGCATCGAAATCGCCGAACGCTGGCAGCCTTATCGCACTGTCGCCAGTTGGTACTGTTGGCGCAGTCTGGAAATGGAATCTCCCGATGGTCCCTGGTAACATCGCATCCAATCATCAAAAAAGATATTGCATTCATGATCGAAAACGCCATGCCGAATTCCTTTTGCTGTTATCAAGTTAACAAACAAGAACCGCAGGAAATCATCGCCGGCGTGCAAACCGTTTCCATTGACGATTTACCCCCTGGCGATGTGACGATCCGCGTTGTTTACTCGTCGATCAACTATAAAGATGCGCTCGCTGCGACCGGGCATCCGGGAGTCGTCAGAAACTTTCCTCACGTCCCGGGCATCGACGCAGCCGGTGTCGTAGTGCAATCCGACTCCGATCAATACCAAGTCGGCCAGTCCGTTGTTGTGACTAGCTATGAACTCGGCGTTGATCGCTGGGGAGGCTGGTCCGAATTCATTCGAGTCCAGCCCGAATGGATTGTCCCTCTGCCTGAAGGACTCACGCTCAAAGAATCGATGATCCTCGGCACGGCTGGCCTCACAGCAGCCATGTGTGTCAACAGTCTCTTGCAGCATGAAATCAGCATTGATTCAGGCAACGTTCTCGTCACAGGTGCATCGGGAGGCGTTGGTTCTTTCGCGGTTTCGTTACTCAATCAACTCGGTTATCAAGTGACTGCCGTCTCAGGCAAAGCGGCCATGCATGATCGTCTGATCGAACTTGGTGCGAAGCAAGTCATCGACCGTAGTGCCATCGATACAGGTTCCACCAAACCGCTACTCAAAACGGAATGGCCCGCCGCCATTGATACGGTCGGTGGTTCTCTATTGAGCCATCTCATCCGTTCGATAAAGCAGCAAGGTTGTGTCGCCGCCTGTGGAAATGCCGGTGGTACCGACCTCGATTTAACCGTGTTCCCGTTCATCCTACGGGGTGTGACACTCGACGGTATTGATTCTTCCTGGTACCCCATCGCAAAACGGACCGCACTCTGGCAGAAACTAGCTACCGACTGGAAACTGCCTGACCTCGATTCGCGCGCCGAGATTATCACACTTGATCAAGTTCAAGCAACCGTCGACAGTATACTTGAAGGTAGCCACAAAGAACGGACCATCATTCAGATTAGCGAAGAATAGCTCTGCCTTCATTTGAAACATGAAAAAGGCCACTCAATTCTGAATGGCCTCTTTCACGATTGGTAAATCAATGATGATTAATACCGGGCCAGATCGGCGGCTTCTGCCTTCAGATTCAATCCGCTGACAATCCGCTGTGCATCATTGACCATGAATTTGACTTCACTGCCACAAGCGATAAACTGCCAGCCTTCTTCAATCCGTTGCTCGACCGCTTCG
>JAJDEK010000040.1 GCA_029259875.1 Planctomycetaceae bacterium | reverse complement strand
CGGGACGAAGTCGTTCAGTTTTTCTGCTGCGACGTCCCCGCCTAGTTGTGCGATCTGTTTGATCAAAGAGCTGGAAATATGAGTATATTTTTCACTGGCCATCAAGAAGACGGTTTCAATTTCAGGGGCCAAAGTACGGTTCGCCAATGACATCGTAAATTCCGCTTCCACGTCGGTCAGAGTCCGGAATCCTCTGAGCATCACTCCACCGCCACATTCTTGCACAAAGTTCACAGCCAAACCCTGAAAACTTTTTACTTCGACATTAGGCAAAGGCGAAAGAAGTTCGTTCAGCATCTGCTGACGTTCTTCAGGTGAGAATAAGGGTTTCTTGCCAGGATTGATTCCAATGCCCACAGTGATCTTTGTGTAGATCCTGGCACCGCGCTCAAGAATATCGAGATGCCCCAGTGTTGGAGGATCAAAGCTACCAACATAAACAGCATGTTGTGGATCGAGCATATTCGTCACAAAACGGCCTTTCTCTCATAATTTCTGCTATAGCGCGTCCAATTTAATCATAGCGGCATCAAAGCGATGATACGAGACCCAAACAGCCCTGGAGACGCTACAATAAACCTGGATACAGGCTAAATTCTGACTTTATTGTAACTGGAACCATGATTGATCCAAACGGACAGAATCCTATTTCTCAGACGAATCGCAAGATTTGATTGAGAAGCACACAGTCAATTGCAAATCTACTGGAATCGGAGTGTAATAGATAAATCAGAGTGTATCCTTTTATTGGCACAAAATCTGAGACAGACTACTAATTCCAGTACTTTAATTCCTATTTCAGGAGCATCATAGAATGCGTTTTTCTCCTTGTCGCTCAATCGTTCAAATCGCATTATTGGGGATGCTGCTGATTTTTGTTGTCAATTCTGTCTCTGCGGCCCCCAAAAATCTAGAAGATGTTTCGAAGCTCTTAAAAGAACCGAAAAATGAAAAGAATCAAAAACAAGTGCTTGATTTCTTCCAGAAACGCTATCAGAAGGAGAAAGATCTCACTCGGGGAAACCATCGCCACTTAATCGAAAAAACCAGTGATGGTGGTGGATACGCCGGTTGGTTTTTAAAAGCAGACCCGAATGCCAAGGTCATCATCTATGCGGAGAATAATCGCCAATGGCCGATGATCGCTCTGGGAGATTCTGGCTACTTTGCACGTGTGGAACGATTCCCAAATTTTTCGGCGGCACACTATCGCTATAGTGTCAATGGTCGTCGTCTACCAGTCGGCAGATTTAGTCGGTTTGGATTTGAAAGCTATGAGTGGAAACCCGAAAGCCTTCGGCAGACAGGAGTTCCTCAAGGCAAACTCATTCAAATGCCTGCTTTTAAAAGCACCAAACAATATCCCGGAACAGTGAGAGACTGGTGGATGTATGTACCTGCCCAGTATTCAAAATCAAACGGCCCTGCCAAATTGATTGTCTTCACAGATGGCCGCGGGTACTGTCACGGCGATGGGAATGCGACGATTGTGCTCGACAATCTGATTCATGCGAAAAAAGTTCCAGTATCAATTGCAGTCTTTATTAATCCCGGAGTGATTCCTGCGCGAGCGAAAGGCAAACAAGAAGTCAGAAACCGCAGTAATGAATATGATACCTGCACTGCTCAATATGCCACATTCCTAGATGAGGAAATGCTACCTCTGATTCGCAAGCAATATGAGATTTCGAAAAAACCTCAAGATCACTTGATTTGTGGTGCCTCTTCTGGAGGAAGCTGTGCATTCACTGCTGCCTGGCACAGGACTGATTTATTTCAGAAGGTCATTTCCTTTGTGGGAAGCTTCTGTGATTTCCGGGGAATTGATGATTATCCCTCCCGAAAGAAGAATGTCATTCCTCTCGATCAATTTGGCCCCTGGAAAACAGCCCACGATTATCCCGGACTCATTCGCAAACAAGATCCTCCCAAGCCGATCAAAGTATTTTTGCAAGATGGTGATAATGATCTAGATAATAAGCTGGGTAACTGGTTCCTGAACAACGAGCGAATGGCAGCCGCGCTCGCGTACAGTGGTTATGACTACTGGTTTGTGACAGGGCATGGTATCCACAGCAGCCGTCATGGCAAAGCAGTACTTCCTGATGCACTGGTCTGGATCTGGAATTCAAAACAGAGCGAGAAGTAGAAATCTTGTTCAAAATCAAGATTTTTCTTGCGAAATGAAACATTCATTGTGATTTTTATTTGACGATTGCAGTGTTGGTCGATAAATTTACATTACTAAATATTATGTGGGAGTTGATGGATTGCTTTCTTGAGTGATAGGAACCTCAAGTAAATGATTGTATTAATTCGAGTAGAGACTTCAGACTCTCCCAGTAAAAAATTTAGAATAACATGAAATGGATTTGTGTTCTGCGTCGAGCGGAACGATGTTAGTCGTTTGTCGATCAAGAGTTTACCGCCTCAGATTTACCCGCCTTGAATGCTACGACGAGTCAGATTTTAAACGCTGGCTGGAACACAAGTGATTGTCTGTCGGTACATTTACCAATTTCAAGGAGGATCGCTTATGACTGTGGAGACTTATGCCCAAAAGGCACAGAAACTTTCCCAAAAGATTGAACACACAATTGCCGTGCGAACTGGAAGTCAGGTCCAGGCATTAAAAGTGGATATTTTTGGGGAAATCGTTGTTCTTTCTGGACGCACAGACTCTTTTTACCATAAGCAATTGGCAACGCATGCTGCCTTAAGTGAAATCGACCAGTATGCACTTACGAATAATATTCGGGTCGAGTCTTAGCCGAATACCCGTTCCTGTACGAAACAGGAATCTCGTAAGCAAAACCATTTTGAAATTCACAGCCAGCGATTTGATCAGGATGATCTCATCGGACTGGCTTAAAAAAAGCAGAGACTGAGCGAGAAGCTCGTTCAGAATCTTGAATCAGGTTACGAAGCGTTATTCTGTTCGATCTGGTTCATTATCAGACAGATTTGTTTCTGCTTTTTTTCGGCTGCCGAATTGAAACTTCTTTTCTTCGCCTCGCATGATCCGTCCCAGATTGCTCCAATGTCGCACGATAATCAATATCGGAACGGCAATACTAAAAGCGGCGACACTCCATTTTTCTCGCGTGAACGCAATTGATCCCATTTGAACTAACTGAGCAATTCCAAAAGCAGTAGCAGCGACTATCGAACTGAGGGCGACAATCCGTGAAATCAGAAATGTCAAAATAAAAGCAGCTACTGCAATCAATGTAGACCAAGGCCCTAAAACCAAAATCACCCCCAAACTGGTAGCCACTCCTTTTCCACCTCGAAAACCGAGCCAGACTGGAAACATATGACCAAGAATCGTGGCAACTCCACTTAATACGCGCACATGGTCAAAGTCGGGCGAATTTGTTGCCACAAATAGCGGGGGAATCAACAAAACGGGAAGTAATCCCTTTAAAGCATCCAGCACGAGAACCGAAATCCCCCATTTTGCCCCCAGTGTTCGTGCCACATTGGTCGCACCGATATTACCGCTACCCACTTTGCGAATATCTGTGCCTGTTACCAATTTCGCTACTAACAGACCAAAAGGAATAGAACCTGCCAGATAGGAAGTAACGGCAACGAAAATCCAAAAATAGTCTGTAAACATCGTTTAGACAGTTTCATATAATCTAATGTAAGCCATTTCAATTGATAAACCGGCTCTGATGATACTCGACCGCAGCTGAAAAGCACAGGAATCAGCTAAGATCCTC
>JAJDEK010000390.1 GCA_029259875.1 Planctomycetaceae bacterium | reverse complement strand
GAAACGTTCAGCTGATCTGTGGCGGAAAAAATATTAGTCCGATCGAAAAGCCAATCGTCATCAAAGAGGGACAGAAACAATTGGATGCGGGAATCACAGAAGCCGATGCCAAGAACTGGATTCTTCTTGAAGGAAAGCCCGCCCCGGAAATTGTCGATGTTTGCGAATGGAAAAATGGACCTCCTGTCAAACTGTCCCAGTTACGTGACAAGGTCGTTATTTTGGAGTTCTGGGGCTGGTGGTGTGGTCCTTGTGTTTACTACGGCATTCCGGAACTCTTCAAACTACAAGAAGAGTTTTCAAGTGAGGATCTCGTGATTATCGGCATTCACACTCCGTATGGTGAGGATGATAAAGTTGTGACAGTCAAGGAATTGAATGAGAAGCTGACAAAAGTACGAATCAAAGCGTGGAACGGGAACGATATCGGATTCCCCGTTGCGCTCACACATTTACGAAAATTGCGATACTCTCCCGGCGGACAGCCGATAGCGAATTCGAAGATGAGTGTCGACTACGGTATCAATAGCTTTCCAAGTTCAATTGTTATTGATCGAAAGGGCAACGTTGTGGGTAAATTCAACTTGCACAAAAAAGAAGATCGCGACAAACTAAAACAACTGATTAAGGCGAAATAGCGATCACTCTAAAAGAAACTAGACACCGGATTGCTCGGTTGTTACTTGTTGACGATAAATACGGATAACGTATAAGAAACACAAGAAGTCATAAACGGTGTGTGTGACAATAGGGATCAGAAGATTCTGTGGCGAAAAAGTGACGAGCAGCAGACTTAAGTAAACACCCATTAAAGTGGCGATAATCACATACAGGCGAGTGACAGAATGCACGATGCCAAATAGCACATTCGTGAAAATGATAGCGACGATCACACCATATTGCGTTGCCCAGGCTTGTAAGACTCCGCGGAACAGCATCTCTTCTCCCAAGCCGATAAAAATTGAGAGAATGAACAATTCCAAAATCGAGCCCTTTTCTATTCTGGGGCCTAGTTCGTCAAGCAGGAATTGTTTGATTTGTTCAAACGCCTGGATGGGAACACGACACGCGAAAAGAAAAAACAGAAACAGAGGCAATGCTGCCAGAAGGCCAATCAATAGGTCAGGCCAACTCCAGTTGAGATTTTGAATGGGACTCACGCCTAAAATCCAACCAACTGCGAAGGCAATGAAGATAAATCCGATGGAAAAGAGAGAGCCTCCCAAGATGAAGAATTGTTGTTCTTGCGCAACGGTATCTTCAAATTCTTCTTCGTCATCCGAATTAAACATGGAAAATTTGTTCACTCTCTGTTAATGAAATATAGTTGATTATAGCAATGCATTGTCAGGGACCAAGGCAACATGTTGCGCCCTCAGTTACCTGGTTTTCCTGTTTTGTTGATTTTTTACGGTATCCTAACTGCATCTTGCAGAAAATCACCATCTCGAATACATTTTCCCAATCTTAACAGGATGTTATCTGAATAGTAGGCTTCTCTTTTACTGACGAGAGAGAGAGCCAATTGTTTGCTATTTTTCGATCGTTTTATTCTTTTTTTGAAGAAGCGGTAGTGCAAGGATGCTGCACCGTTTACGTCAATGGCTCTGTCCTGACCTGGCGATAGATCTGGGAACCGCAAATACCATTGTGGCTATCCAGGGCGAGGGGATTGCGCTCGATGAACCATCGGTTGTTGCGCTACATAAGGGGAGCCGCAAGATTCTGGGAAAAGGGACTGCCGTTGGTAAGTTAGCCAAACAGATGTTGGGTCGCACACCGGATAGTATTATTGCCGTCCGACCTCTCAAAGACGGTGTCATCACTGACTTTGAACTTTGTGAATCAATGTTGCGATATTTCATCCATAAGGCCCGTCACCATTCGCGTGGACTGCGACCACGGGTTGTGATTGCCGTACCAGGAAGTATTACCCCTGTCGAGAAACGTGCTGTGTTCAATAGTGCAGAACGTGCAGGGGCAGGCCGTGTTTATCTGATTGAAGAATCAAAGGCAGCCGGTATTGGTGCTGGGTTACCAATTTCGGAACCGATGGCGAGTATGGTTTGCGACATTGGTGGAGGCACTAGTGAAGTCGCCATCATGAGCCTGGGAGATACAGTCGTTAGTAATTCTGTGCGTATTGGCGGTGATAAATGTGATGAAGCGATCGTGGAATATATGAAACAGCATTTTTCATTGCGCATTGGTGTGCAGACGGCAGAAGATCTCAAAATGGAATTAGGGAGCGCGTATCCTTTGGAACAGGAATTGACAGGAGAAGTCAAAGGCCTGGATACGATCAGTAGCATTCCCCGCAAAGCCATTGTGACCAGCGAAGAACTCCGCGATGCGCTACATGGACCGCTCGAAGCAATTTTGAATTGTTGCAAGCAAACCATCGAGCAGTGTAAGCCGGAACTTGTTGCGGATCTTGCTGACAATGGAATGGTATTAACGGGAGGTGGCGCACTATTGCGAGGGCTCGAATATTACATGAGCGAACAACTGGGAATACCGGTACGCGTGGATGAAGATCCGCTTCGCAGTGTAGCGCGGGGAACCGCGATCTGTCTGGAGCATCTAGGCCAATGGCGGCATGCCTTCGATAATGGTGAAGGCGATTTTTAAAGGACGGGCTTCAGCGAAATGAAACGCGAGACGCACTCATCGGAGATTAAACTCGTTTTGTTTGCGATTTTGACAGCCGTTTGTCTGTATGTGGTTCCGTCTGCCTATTCAGATCGCGTGTTCAATTTGATTCGCGATGCTGCCAAACCAGGTTTAGTGCTGGTACAGCAGTTTAAAGACTGGCAGTTTCAATCAGATGAGAAACCGTCGCAGCACGTACTAGTAGAACAACTTGAAGCGAAGTTATTGGAAAAAACGTTAGAAGCTCGACGTCTCGAATTACAGGCTTTGCAGCTGGCTGATCAATTGCAGACATTAAAACAAACGGGAGTTCCTTCTTATCAGACGCAGTCTGGAGAGCGTCTACTCGTACCTGATGTGGTTGAGGCACAATTACTGGGTGAATCATCTATCGCATTATTGAAAGAGGGACGATTACTCAATCAGGGACGAGAGCAGGGAATCTCTGAATCTTCATTTGTGTTGCAGTCTGATTTACCGCTTATCGATCTCGGAGTGGGGCAGGGAATCAAAGTCGGCTATTCGCTTTATGCTGGGCAGGCTGTGATCGGAAAAATTAACGAGGTAGGTCGCTGGACCAGTAGTTTCATTCCCATTACCTCAGTGAAGTATCGAGGATCGGCGCGAATCGCTCGCAATACAGATCAGGGTTTACAGTTGGGAACGGATGGTATTTTAGTGGGAACGGGTGAAGGGAAATGTCAGTTGTTGCAGATCTCTCCCACGGAATCGATTCAGGTGGGGCAAGAAGTTTACACGGGGGAAGTAGATCGTGAACTCCCACTGAGTATGCAATCGACTTTGGGACAACCCATGTTTTACGGTCGCGTGATTGAAGCCGAACTTCCCAGAGGTGCCCCTTATTGGAAGATCATCGTTGAGCCTGTTGTAGAACTTTCTGAAATCAAGCAAGTTAATGTACTGAGACAGATTATAAACCCACGACGAATGCTGACGAATTGAGTAAGGAACAGGCTTGTGAAATTTTTCTGTTTATTGATACTTTGCTATCTCTTGATGATCGTTCAGATTAGCATTGTGCCTGGCGAGATTGTTGCAGGCAGCCGTCCCAATCTAATTCTGCTTATATTATGTTTCGCTTTGTTTTGGCATCGTGATGCAAAGGTCTTCCTTTGGGCCATCATTGTGGGACTCATCTGCGAAACTTTCGATTCTGCGATTCCTGGTACAGGCATTTTGCTTTTGACCTGCTTGATTTGGATGGCGTATCGCTTTCAAACTCACTTCCAGATCCGTTCTCTGTTTAATCGGTTCATCTTGATGGCGGTAATGGCATTCCTCTTTGGCATTTTGTTTCAAATGCTGAATCAATGGGACGCTAAGACATTATCTGACTTGAATTCATTGGCTCAACAATCGGCTGGAAATGCTTTGTATACAGCTGTGGTGGGAGTTGGTTTACTTACGGCGTTTAACATTATTTGGCGGCTTATCCCCGTTAACGTAAAGCAGAATCTAAGAAACAAAACAGTTTATGAATCCCGATTTACACATTGAATCAATTCCTGGATTATCACTTGTCACTCTTAAGAAAAACGAATTTCTGTCCTCATGCGAAACCGACCTGGTAATGATCACTTGAATTCAGAAACGGATGCTTTAGGGCATTCGTTTCAGGTGGATCGTATGCCCGGTGTGCGCGTTTTCCTGTTGGGGTTTGTGCTGATAATTCCTTTGCTGGCGGTCAGCGGACGTTTGCTCTTTATTCAATATATGAACGCAGAGTATTTTTACTCTCAGTTTGGCCAGACCACAGAATCATTCGAAACAATTCCCAGTCGCGATGGACGTATTGTATCTGTCGATGGTCAAATACTGGCGATTGATGTGGAACGCTTTGATTTGCAGGCTCATTATCGGTGGCTTGAAGAACCGCCGAACTCACGTTGGTTAAAGAAGCAGGCACTAATGTTGTTGGAACCGGTAGATCGCCGGAACCAGGAAAAGGTTGAAGCAGCCAAAATACAGGTCTTGTCCCGTCGTCAGCAACTCTGGGATGATTTAGCAGCTGTAATGCGTATAAAACCAGAGGAATTGAAGGACTCGTGTCGAAAAACACAACGACGAGTCGAGATGATTATCAAGAATGTGAATCAGAGAGCTACTAAGGCGCAGTCTGAAATTCAAACAGTAGAAACGTCTTCTGATTCAAAGGAGCAAAGTAGTCAGGATCACTTATCAGTGTTTTGGGGTCTCTTGAAAGAAACATTAACCAAACCTCCGCGGCGACAACACAAAGAACGGATTGTGGTACGTGAAGAGCTGGACTATCACACAATTACATCAGAGATTCCACGAGAAATTGCGTTAGCAATTTCAGCGCATCCAGAGCGGTTTCCGGGGATCAATATTGAAATCGCGACACTCAGAGAGTATCCGCAGAAAACGATTGCCCCTCATGAAATCGGAATTCGTCATCGTATCGACGATAAGGTTCTGGCAGCACGTAAACAACGTTTTCCTGAAGGAGATCCACTCGATTATCGAGACGGAGATCGTATCGGCAAGATGGGAATTGAACGATCTTATGATCGTTATCTGCGTGGATTACGTGGCTTAAAACGCATCGTCAAAGACCGGCAGGGAGAAATTGTT
>JAJDEK010000389.1 GCA_029259875.1 Planctomycetaceae bacterium | reverse complement strand
GCTCCAGCACCAAGATGCTGCAATGCTTCACCTTGCTCAAGCTGCGAAGGTTCAGCACCAGCTAGCCCTGCCCCAAAAGCAGAAAACGCACCAGCTCCTCCAAAGAAAGCTCCAGCTCCCGCTCCTAAAAAAGCATAGTTGAGTTTTTTCTGACGGGTAACGCCTTTTGTGTGTGACAGTCGTCAGGAGCTACGATAAATTCAAGCAGCCTCTATTGTCTCGTGCAATAGAGGCTGTTTTTATTATTCCAGAGAATTTGGTGGCAATCTAAGGGCACCATTTACGCTGACTTAGCGTAGGGGGAATCTAAATCTGGGTTCTCTAGATCACTTGTACTATTAATTAGCTTCTCCAGCTTGGGAAGCATTTTATCTCCCAAGCGAGTCACTTGATAATAAACCCCGGAATCCCGCCCGGAAAGCTGGAATTTTAATAAATCAAAGGCAATCAGTTTGCCATGAATACGAGGTAGCCGCTCCAGAACAACTCCTGCCACTTTATTCTGGCGGCCAACCCATCCGTCAAACTCAGGGTTCTGTTCTTTTGCTTGAAGCTGCAAGTGGCTATAGTGGTTGAGTACAAGGCACCACTCAGGATTTTCCATCATCTGCTCTAATTCAAAGTCGATCATATCTGCTCTATCGACTTCGCCTTAAAGTCAGTCGCATTGAATTACCTCTGTCGACACGACCGACATAATAGGACTTCAGTCTGACCCGATTAGGGCAAAAAACGGCAAAAACCCCTCAAGATTCTCGAAAGCAGCTCAATGTCTCTATTAAGACTTGGCTCGATTTTTGTTCATTTTTTGGGAAGCCCACGAAGTTTACAGGGAAAATATACACGTTGTGGCAAAACTCACTAAGGATTAGTACAGTTCCGGAAATTTGTATCAAATGAAATGGTTATTTAAGGCGGGTATTACATGTTCGTTTTGGAATCAGAGACCTCGCCAAGCGCCGCATTCATGGCATTGGTAATCTCAAAATCATGTTGATGATCTTGAGTATAAACCCGGAATATCAGAAAGCTCACTGGCAATGCCCGAAACAATTCATCATCGTTAAGTTCCTGCGTTTCTTCGGTCCCCGGATCGAGAAGAAAATTCTGTCCACCGGCGGGCAATCTCCCACTGGGACGATGATAATGCTTGGCTACATCAATTCGAAGTGGAATCTGATTTAGCTCAGTAGGCAATTTAGCACGCACACGTTTTTCAACAAGATCAGGCTCAGAAAATATTGAGGTATGGACGGCCGTTCCAGAGTGAAAATTGATCGATCGTTCACAGGCCATCTTCCACTCCACATTTCGTGAAAGAATCCCCTGCCAACGTTTTCCCAAATTTTGGACATCCTGATCAGAATTTTTCTGGAATCTGCCAACATCCACGAGAAAGGAAGATTCTGTAAAACCCAGGTATTCGTCCAGCTTTTCAAGTGGATTTCCATGAAACAAATGCTTCATCGTTTCCGGGAAAATCTCTTCCAAGGCCAAATCAAGTGCGCGAACAGTGCGATGATAATAAATAGTCCGAAAAAGGTTGGCTCGAGTTTCAATAAAATTCACTAACGCTGGCAACCCACGACCATGAATGGTTAAGCCTTCAGATGTAAAAAAGCTGTAATGCACTAATCGCGATACGTCGACTGCTCGAATGTTATAACCCGACATGTAGGCATCGCGTAGAACGAAATCCATATTATCGACAGTATAAATTCCGCTGAACATGGCCCTCAGTTTGCACAGCCAATCTGGATTTCCGTCCTCACTTTCAGAATCTCCACCGGGTCGCCGAATAAGCCAACCAATTTGTTTAGGGTCCAATTCTTCCAAAGGATTTAAGCGACCGTTGGGATTTCTACGAATCCCTCGAATCAAATTTCCCAGCTCATGCTCAATGATATGGGCGCCGATATCTTCATGAGTTAATTCATACTGATCTAAATAATGATCGTCAAAAAAATGCCCAAAGGGGCCGTGGCCGACATCATGCAGCAAAGCAGCTAGTCGCACCAAGCTCTCCACATAGGGTAATGAAGGAACATTCCTGCAAGCGCTATTCAGAGAATCGTACCAGGCATTAATTGTGACAGACGCCAGATGCATTGCCCCCAAAACATGCTGAAACCGCATATGCTCTGCTGAAGGGAAGACCCACCACGCAGTCTGTAATTGATGTATGTGCCTGAGCCTTTGAACCCAGGGATGATCTATAATCTCCTGCTCAGAGACTTCAGTATCAGGAATCCCCGTTTTTGAGGTAAACGGAATGTATCCATGAATGGGATCATGAGTCAAACTTTCGGAAATAAAATCGCGTACCATTTTCTCTCTGTTTCAATTGCATTATAGTGCTGATAAAGTCTGAACATGTTTTCATAAATTCAAATTTTGTTCCAGCAAAAATCCTTATGACATTGTCACATCTTCCAAGTAGATTGCAGTATCAAACCTATCATCCACGGCGCTGCCGTGTACTCCGACGGATTGAAATCATTGCGCTCATTATTGGGCTGATTGCCATTGTTATTCTACATGGCTTGCTGAAGATTACCACTATCGTTCATTGGGAATTAGGCGCCACCATTGTTTTCGCAATGGTTTATTTCTTATTCAGTCTGTCAATTCGCTATCTCTGGCATCTCTCGCGAAAAGAATTTGTTAAGAAACATCTGGTTTATTTGTTGATTTCGGGATTATGGTTACTCACGAGTCTTACAATTCTGATATTTCATAATCTGATCCCTAATCAACTGGAATTGATTCTAGATGTCTCAGAATTTTGTATTATCCTGAGAAGCTTGTATGAAACGATCCTTTTAATTCGTCGTGTTTCATCCCGCGGTTGGAATCCGGCCTTGATTGTTGCTGCTTCGTTTCTAGTACTGATTACCATTGGAACTGTCCTGTTGATGTTTCCCTCGGCTCGAGTTCAGAGCCTTTCCGGCAAAGAGTCAGAAACAGCACCTTTTCTGGTTGCGTTGTTTACATCCACTAGTGCCAGTTGTGTCACAGGACTAACTGTCGTCCCCACCGGTTCGTACTGGAGCAGAACCGGACACACGATCATTATGTTTCTCTTTCAAATCGGTGGCTTGGGTATCTTAACGTTTGGTGCTTTCTTTGCTGCCGCATTTGGGCGCACGATGCAAATTCGTGAGAGTGTCACATTCAGTGAGATGCTGGAATCCCATCAAAGAGGAGATGTCAGACGATTACTATTGGCGATTCTAGGAATCACAATTTTCACTGAACTCACAGGCGCATTTTTTCTATCAGGTCTTTGGCCGGAACTCCCCTGGGGAGATCGTATTTACCATAGTATATTCCATTCCATCAGTGGCTATTGTAATGCTGGTTTCAGTTTGATGGATGATAATCTGCTCAACATGGGACATCACTGGCAAGTTTGGGGAGTGATGCCAGCATTAATCATTATTGGTGGCTTAGGCTTTGCTGTTAACTACAACTTTATGCTTTACGGAATCACTCATTTCTCAAATTTTTCTGTTCGCAAACCACTTTTCAATCATCCCACTCAAAAAGTCAGACTGACGATATCATCGCGACTCGTTTTTATCACAACTATCTTTCTGCTAGTCAGCGGGACCCTTGGCATTTATCTACTCGAATCAATTCATCTTCAAAAAGAAGTTTCTTCAGCGGAGTTGTTGAATTCATCTTGGTTTCAATCCGTTTCTTTTAGAACTGCTGGCTTTAACACGATCGATTTGGGAGAACTCCAACCACAATCCAAATTGTTTGCAGTATTACTCATGTTTATTGGTGCCTCTCCCGGCTCAACTGGCGGCGGGGTCAAAACAGTTGTGTTCGCACTGGCATTACTTTCAGTCTGGTCTCTTCTCAAGGGCAGAGACCGTGTTGAGATTATGGGGCGTACGATACCCGGCACTTTAATTAACCGATCTTTAACTATTATATCGCTTGGTATTCTGGTTCTGATGTCTTCTACCCTGTTAGTTGTTTTGTTTGAAAACAGACAGGAAATTTTTCTGGACCACCTGTTTGAAACCACTAGTGCTTTCGCTACGGTTGGTGTTTCCACAGGGATTACCGCTGATTTGACGACTCCCTCGCATTGGGTCATCATCTTCACGATGTTTATAGGAAGAGTTGGTCCACTTACCGCGCTGATTGCGCTGACGAATCGCGGACCATCCTATCGGTATAGTTACCCCGAAGAAAGTGTGAATTTGGGTTGAAATACAATTAGATTAAGCACGAGTTTATGTTAAATAAAGCACATTTATACTCGCTGGGAGAAATGATCCTGTGATTAAAGTAGCGGTAATCGGGTTAGGACGATTTGGCATAGAACTGGCCAAACGTCTGGGAACCAGCGGAGTGGAGGTCATTGCCATTGACCATTCTGATAAGTTGGTCAATGAAGTAAAAGATGATGTCGCCATTGCAGTGCGTCTGAATGCAACAGATGAATTAGCGTTAAAGAGCCAGGAAATTGATAAGGTCGATGCCTGCGTGATTTCGATTGGTGAAAACTTTGAGTCAGCGTTACTCATCACAGTGATCGTCAAAAAAATGGGCGTTCCCAAAATCATCTGTCGTGCACAGTCTAAATTTCATGCTGAAATTTTTACACAAATTGGCGCTACTGAAGTCATTCAACCTGAAGTACAAGCAGGTGCTCACCTCGCAAGGTTGTTAGCAAATCCTCATCTCGAAGATTATCTTCAAGTCGGTGATGGATATACGATGATTGAACTTTTAACCCCCAATGAATTTGTGGGTAAAAACCTGATCGAACTTTCGATGCGCTCCAGATACTCGGTCAATGTCGTTGCAATCCGGAAACGAAATTCTGAAGAAGTCGAAGAAAAAACAGGCAAGATGTACACGACCGATTGTGTACCACACCCTGATTATCAGATACAAGAGTCAGATATTCTATTAATCATTGGGACGGACCAAAATTTGGCACGACTCCCCACCAGCAATACTTAAAGAAATCTGTGCTCGTCTATCTGTACGATCTACAATGAAATGCGCACAAAATTTGAGTTTCAAAGCATTAAAACATAGAGTGACAAATTAAACCCAGTCCTTTGATCTTTCAATTGCTTTCTTCCACCGCTCATACAAGTGGTCTCGTGTGGTGGCTTCCATCGCTGGCTGGTATTCTGCATCAAGGGCCCAATTCTTGGTGACTTCTGCTTGATCTTGCCAAAATCCAACTGCAAGACCAGCCAGATAGGCGGCGCCTAAAGCCGTTGTTTCATGCACAACTGGTCGTTGAACGGAAACGTCCAGCATGTCTGCCTGAAACTGCATTAATAAATTGTTCGCGGCTGCCCCTCCATCGACTTTAAGACTTTTCAACTTAATCTTAGAGTCTTGTTCCATCGCGTGTAATACATCACAGCTTTGATACGCCAACGATTCCAATACAGCGCGGGCAATATGCTCCTTCGTCGACCCTCTTGTCAAGCCGATTAGTGTCCCGCGTGCATCTTGATTCCAATAGGGGGCCCCTAATCCAACAAATGCCGGTACAAAAAAGACATCGCCGGAATCTTCGACTTGAGATGCCAAGGCTTCTACTTCGCCTGCCGTCTTGATGATCTGTAACCCATCTCGCAACCACTGTATGGCTGCTCCTGCGATAAAAACAGACCCTTCCAGGCAATACGTGACCTTTCCGTTGATGCTCCAGCCAATGGTTGTTAATAACCCCGCATCAGAGAGCACAGGCTGTTCGCCGGTATTCATCAACATAAAACAACCAGTTCCATAGGTATTCTTCGCTGAGCCCGATTCAAAGCAGCCTTGACCAAATGTCGCCGCCTGTTGATCACCGGCGATCCCGGCAATTTTGATCGGTGCACCAAACAGCTCGGAAGTAGTCTCTCCATAAACTTCGCTGGAACTTTTCACTTCGGGCAACATGCAACGCGGAACGTCAAATACATCCAGCAGCTCGTCATCCCAATCATGGGTGTGGATATTGTACAATAGCGTCCTGCTGGCATTACTTGGATCTGTGACATGCACCTTTCCACCCGTCAACCGCCAAATCAAAAACGTATCGATCGTTCCCAAAAGAATTTTGCCAGCTTTGGCTTGATCTCTCAATCCACTAATTTCATTCAATAGGTATTCGATTTTACTCCCGGAAAAGTAAGCATCGAGAACAAGTCCCGTTTTCTCGCGGAATAATTTTTCGTAGCCTTCCGCTTTAAGCTGATCGCAACGCCCTGCTGTCAGGCGGCTCTGCCAGACAATCGCATTAGAGACTGGCTTCCCCGTTTCACGATCCCAAAGCACAATGGTTTCTCGCTGATTCGTAATTCCTATCGCAGCGATCTCTGACAGATTTGCACCAGATTGTTGAATCACTTGATGAGCGGTAGCCAACTGTGAATCCCAAATGGCTTCAGGATTATGTTCGACCAATCCTGGAGACGGAAAAATCTGCTCGAACTCTTGCTGTGCAGTCGCTTCGATTTGCCCTTGATGGTTAAATAAAATGGATCGGCTTGATGTCGTTCCCTGATCGAGGGCCAAAACGTACTTTGCCATCTGATTGCTCCTTGGGCTGAATGCAGGCTCTTTAAACCATCGTTACTTATTGAGTTAATACTCACAGTAAGGAAGCAGAGCAAAGTTCTCAAGGAATTCTTGTGATTTCTTTGCTGAGGAGCATCTTAAAAGCGCATAAAAAAACTGATGGCAAGAGAAGTCATTTCTCAAGCCATCAGTCAGTCACACTTAATGGTACCTCCTGCAAAGCACCAGTGTTTCCAAAGTTTTTTCAAAAATAAGGCTTAGTGGTAAGCCTGCATTCCATGCTCGGACAAGTCCAGCCCCTTCAATTCGTCTTCTTCGGATACGCGTAGTTGTCCGATGACTTTCAAGATTGAGAAGAGAAGCAACATTGTGAAAAATGCGTAGAGAGGAATAACGACAGAGCCTAAGATTTGAACACCCAAGTCGTAATCACCAAAGATACCAGTGGCGACTCCCCCCCAGATTCCACATAGACCATGCACGGGGAAAGCACCGACGGGGTCGTCGATTCTCAATTTTTCCAAAGCAAGAATACCAGCGACAACTAATAGTCCTGCAATACCCCCAATGGCAATTGCCTCGATGTTGGTAACACTATCACAGTTGGCAGTAATCCCAACCAATCCAGCCAAGACACCATTCAAAGCCATGGAGATATCGGGTTTGCCATACATGAGCCAGCCCAGAATCATCGCCGCCACACCACCGGTTGCTGCTGCGAGCGTTGTATTCGTTGCGATCAACATCACAGCGTTAGTGTTATCAGTACCTCCAAATGCCAACTGACTACCGGGGTTAAATCCGTACCAACCAACCCAAAGAATGAAGACTCCCAGCGTGGCTTGTGCGATATTATGCCCAGGAATCGGAACAGATTTCCCATCCTTGAATCTTCCAATTCTTGCCCCCAGGACGATGGCACCTGCCAGACCTGCAAATCCACCAACGGCGTGTACGACAATCGAACCGGCAAAATCATAGAAGCCCATGGCATCTAACCATCCGCCACCCCATTTCCAGTATCCACTAATCGGATAAATAATCCCTGTGAGCACGATACTGTAGATAAGGTATGAGCTGAATTTCATACGACCAGCAACAGCACCAGAAACAATCGTAGCAGCGGTTGCTGCGAAGGCTACCTGGAATAGGAAATCGACTTGAGGATGTAAAACGCCAGGTCCAGGATCTCCTGCCTCACCGATTCCAAACTGACCAAAGCCAAAGTATCCATTACCGTTGTCACCCGGATACATCAATCCATATCCGATGGTGTAATAAATCAATACGCCAGCACAAACATCCATGAGATTCTTGAAAAGAATATTAAT
>JAJDEK010000388.1 GCA_029259875.1 Planctomycetaceae bacterium | reverse complement strand
CTTATTTGAAGGCGACGATGGTCGCTTACTGGCTGATTATGGAACGAATAAATTATTTATGGAAGCCGGTAAAGATGCTAATCCAGTCAAACCATTCCTGACGCGACCTAAGAGCCATCATATTGAATGGCTGGAAGCGATCAGAAACGGAACCCCCACGGGCAGTAACTTTGCTTACGCTGGTCCTTTGACCGAAACGGTGCTCCTGGGCAATGTCTCTTATCGTGCAGGACAAAAGAAGCTCGAATGGGATGCAGAAAATCTCAAAGTGACCAACGTCCCCGAAGCCGCCCAGTACATCAAACGCGAATACCGCAAAGGCTGGACGCTTTAAAGTTTGCGTTGGAGAACACCGATTCTCTATCTTAATTTCTCGGCAAATAAAAACAGCCTGCTGATTTCTGTATCTCAGATTCAGCAGGCTGTTTTCGTTTGGATTTGTTATCTGTATCTGACAACAGACCGATAATAGGGAGAAAACAATCCTGGTCTCCGCGTTTTATAAACGACTCTACGAGGGGCATAATAATAAGGTGCGACCGCAGGAGCATAGTAGGTGGTGACTGGTTGTACCACGACTGGTGCTGGCTGATAGTAAACGGGAGTAACAACGGGGGCAGGCACATAGGCTGGTGCATAGTACATCGTCGTCGTTACCGGAGCGGGCATAGCATAAACTGGTGCAGGGCCTACATAAGGAAACGGAGCACGGTAACGAGTGACAATTCGCTCACCTGCATCGGAAACATTAGACATCAGGCACAGGCTAGCAACAACGGCTACTCCTGCTAACATTAATCGGACACGCATGGGACTGACTCCTAAAGAGAGGGAAATCGTGTTTGGAAAAAAGTGAGAGTAAGCTACTCTCATCAGTGCAACTCAACCGCAAGCAATAAGACATCCTGCCTGATCATCAGCGATACGCTGATTCCAACTTCGACTTCCCTGCGAGTCATCAGTTTCAATATTCACTTGGGTAAGCTGTACCGTCACTAACGATTATACAAGGAACGCACCCTAGATCTACCAGCTAGTTCAAGTTTTTTACGAGCCTGTATTCAGGATGACTGTATTGTCACTAAGGCCATTTGGATCGAGTATCATAGTGTAGAAGCCGCGATGGTTAAAATGGACACTATCAAATAACAAATCAATGACTTGTGATAAGTATTTTTTCAGATGTCCTGCGGAAATTGAAAACTCGATTTTATTCAAGCTTTACAGTCATTAAACATCTCATGCATGACTGGCAGCTTGCATGAGTCCCTGCATATAGCCAAAGGCATGTAACCGACCCAGCATGGTATAACCAGGTTCTCCTGCTTCTTCGCCCACAAACTGAGGCACATGATCTGGCCGGATAGGGCCGTTAAAACCAATCTGCTGATAAGCTTTGATAGCAGCATACATATCGGTCGACCCGTTGTCGTGAAAGGTTTCTACAAAATGCTCGCGCGTGCCTTTGATGTCGCGAAAATGCACATATTTAATATGTTGCCCCAATTGATGAATTGTTGTTGGAATATCAACACCCATTTCGGCAAAGGTTCCCTGGCAAAAGCAGATGGCATTGGCTGGGCTAGGTACCAGTTTCATCAGCTTTTCAAAACTCTCAACGGAGTTCATGATTCGTGCCTTTCCCATAAAGGTATCGAGAGGCGGATCATCCGGGTGCATAGCCAACGTTACATTACATTCCTCTGCTACGGGAACCAACTCTTTGAGGAACCGTTCTAAATTACCCCAAAGTTGCTCACTTGAAACGGTGCTTGTATCGTGTTGTGGTGTTGTTTCAGAAAGAGATACCGCCTGCTCTGCCTGATCAACGTCAAACCGCGTCACCAAAGCACCACCACGTTCGCATTCATCCAGTTTCGTGCGTACCCAATCGGTTCCCGCCATGAAATTATAACAGAGAAACGGGATGCCAACCGTGTTCATGTTCTGTAGCAATTGTTTCATCTCAACGATCTCTGCATCGAAATGCTGATTTCCCAGCTTAATGTTTTCGATGGGAAGATTTCCCTCAATGGCTGCAATTTGTAAGCCGAATAATTCTGCCTGATTTTTGATTGCTTCCAGCCGATCTTGTCCCTTTCCCGGATAACGAATCGTAACGTGGGTGACTCCGATCTGAGAAAGTAATTGTAGGTTTTCATCTGTGAACGGAGTGACTACAGAAGTCAGTTGCATATTTCTTTCCAGTTCAAATACGATTCGGAAATGTCTTCTACTTTCAATTCAAACACTGATCATTCAGCTCTTGATGTGACAAGAAGGGCATCGAAAAAACGGTAAAATATCAGACTCTGTCCGATTTTCTGTACTAATTTCATAAAAAGCGGTCGCTATATATTATAATTTCAGTATGACGTGTTTTTTGCTGCTAGAGTTATTGAAACATAATTCTTATAGATGTCTTAATAATCGCCAACTTCCCCATTATCATCATTCTCGTAACTGTTATAAAACTGCAGGGAAACATAATGTCGAGAAAAGGTATTATTTTAGCAGGTGGTTCGGGTTCACGCCTGCATCCTGTCACAAAAGTCGTTTCTAAACAACTACTGCCGATTTATGATAAACCAATGATTTATTACCCGCTCTCATCACTAATGCTAGCCGGGATCAAAGAGGTTTTGATTATTTCCACACCCCATGATCTTCCCTTGTTCCAAGACTTGCTAGAAAGCGGAGATCAATGGGGAATCAAATTCGAGTATGCGGTTCAACCTTCTCCCGATGGCTTAGCTCAGGCATTTCTGATTGGTGAGGAATTCATCGGCGATGATCCGGTTTGTTTGATCCTGGGCGATAATATTTTCTATAGCCATGGATTGACTGAAAGTTTACAAACCGCTTACAAACGAAAAACCGGGGCGACCGTCTTTGGTTATCAAGTCAATGATCCAGAACGTTTTGGCGTTGTTGAGTTTGATCGTGAAAAGCACGCCATTTCCATAGAAGAAAAACCAGCTACTCCCAAATCAAACTATGCAGTTACAGGACTTTATTTTTACGACAACGATGTGGTCGAAATTGCTAAAGAAGTCAAACCCTCTGCCCGTGGTGAACTGGAAATCACCACAGTCAATAACGCCTATTTAGAACGTGGAGACTTAAACGTAGAACTTCTCGGGCGAGGACATGCCTGGTTCGATACGGGAACCCACGAGAGCCTTCAAGAAGCGAGTCATTTTTTTC
>JAJDEK010000387.1 GCA_029259875.1 Planctomycetaceae bacterium | reverse complement strand
CCATCCGTTTTTGTGATAAAGCCTGCATAAATAGCAATCAGACTTGAAAGAATTGAAAAGCATCCCGCGGTATAAAAATAATAGCGAGCATCTTCATTTTTGTTGGCGCGCTTTAAAAGGACGGCGACTATTGACGCAAGGATTGCAAAGGTAATCAAAACCGCTGCACTACGTCCCAATAAAAGGGATTCGAGGAGGACTCTTTGTGAAGTTCCCAGCCATTCAATGGTATTTGTAAGGACATGAAAGCCCAGTAAACCGGCAATCGCCCCTGAAACCAGGGCCGGTATATGACAGAGGGCAAAACGTGCTTTGGCAGCCAGCAAAGTCAAACTAATACAATTGACGATTCCTAATACAATCATGATTTCAACACGCGGCCAAGCAATGACAAAATTGACAAGCATCATTAACGCAGAGAAGATCACGATTGATGAGCCAGCCAATGACCAGTGCGGAGAGTGATCGTTTTCTTTTCTATAATGCAATACCAGCCCCATTCCCATCAGGAGGATCTCCATAATTGAGAGTAGCGGAGTGAGGTAGGCGAATGTTTCCAGGCGACTGGTCGAGTTCCAGATCAACAGCCAACAGGGAGCGAGGACTGCAAAGGCAGAAAGTCCACCGATGGTCACTAACTCGCGAGATTGGGAATCTGAAAATTCATTCCAACGAAATGTATGCTGGAGAATGCTTGGCATTGCCACAATGAAGCAGCCGATCGGAAGCAGCGCCAGAAGATTGGTTTGCAGAAAAGACGGATGGTCTATCCCTATCCGAGAAATTATGATTTGACCTGCTGATGAACCTAATATGATAGCCAAAAGTTGCCAGCGTCCAAAGCTGACCAGAATCCGGCTGGCTGAATAGACCATCCACCCAAACGCTGCAAAGCCGATACTGAGTGCGAGTAGGAATAGAGGATCTGTAATGGGGCGATGGTCGGAGAGTCGGATCGCAGCTAAAAAGTTAAGTGGGATTAATAGAACGGTTATCAATAAGAGCCCACGGCTTGTTGATTCCAATTTCCAGCGTTTAAATGTATATAAGCCTGACCCGTGAATAGCTGCTGTTGCTAGTAAAAATAGCAGAGCAGGGAAATAGGGGATTTGATTTTTTAGCGTAGACCAGAGACTAACAACCAAGCCGATCGCGCTGCCAACAATGAGCAGGCCGCTAATCAATTCACCCCAACGAATATTTTTGTCTTCCATGAAGGCGTTCAGAATAGAACCAAAGGGGGTTTTCTCTTTGGAACCTTCATCGAAATCAGAGAGCGTTGTTGCCTTTGATTTACCAAGAGAGACAGTGGCTGGGCTTTTCGAGATCGTAGATTCTTCAATAAAATCATCTTCATCGAGAAAGTCAGCGATTTCTGAAGAGGGTGTCTCTTCTTTGTATTCTGGTTTTTGTGGATGTTGAGTCTGTAGGATCGGTTTTGAAGGTTCTGGCACGTTCTTTATAGAAGGCGATTCAAGGTCTTGTTCAGTGAATTTGATGAGTTTCAGAAATTCTTGCTCAGGAATTTTACCTTCATAATATAAACGCCTAATGAATCGCTGTGCGATCAGTCGGTCTTCGACTTTTTTACTTTCATGCGCTGAAACGGATTTAGGAGACTCGTGCTTGAACAGTAACTGAAATAAAAATGAAATCAGTAACCAAATGCCATGACCCATGACTGTGATGATCGTTAATCCGACCAGAATTCCGAAGATCACTTCAATGTCCATGCTGTGGGTTCCTGTTGTTGGGTTTCACTGATGCAAAAGAGTCAGAAGACCTTATGGATTAAAGGCGTCTTTTTTCTAAATAGATCACTCTGATTTTCAAAATTTGCTCCAATACCACACTGTAAAAACGTTGTATGTGTCTATTTATATTGAGATTAAGCTATTTTAGCTCGAACTTCGGCATACTGTAACGTCAGTAATTTGAGCCGAGATAAAGCTAGAGCGCCCTATTAGATCGCGCAAGGCGGCATTTGTGCAATGCTCGGTGCGTGTGCTCTCAATGCACCAAAGGTTTTAGTGTATGCTTGTTTTGTTGTGAGGGGCGAAAAAAGCGAGCGAACTTAATAAACAGAAATGTGAGTTCCATCTTCTAGAATTCGTGTTGGTTGTGGCGAATGATATGTTTTGCCCCATTGCCGCTTGGTTGTCGGTTGCAGATGATAAAACGAGTAGAGGAAATCAAACCAACGATTTTGGATGGAGTGATTCTTGACAGAAGGAGAATCCCAATATGATAAGATGGTTTTCCAAAGAGTGGCTCTTTGCGAGTATCGATAATGGATCGGGTCGAAACCATACCAGTCAGAGGATGTTTCCACGATGGCGATTTGATCGCGTTTTGCTAGGTCGGAAAGTCGAGTATTCAGTAACTGCACCTTTTGTTTGAGATCTGTCAGAGAAGTCTGGTTTTTAGGAAAGAAGAGTCTTCTAGTCAATTCGAAGCGTATTGATGAAAGTTGCGAAATGCTTGCTTCCGGGAGAAGAGTAATCGTAATGCGAGCATCGATTTCCTGTAATTGACTGACACAGCATTCGATCCAGCCAAAGATTGCATCGACTGATTGACCATAAATCAGATCATTACCAATGTCTGTTAACAGAGCCAGTGGTTGTCGAGCCTCGGTGTTTTTTTCAGGTAGGGCATTCCAAATTTCACATTTTGTGATTCCAGGGAGTGCACGTGAGAGTAGTCGGCTCCAATTTCCATAAGAACGCCCATGTCCCATCGCAGTATAAATCTCGAATGGTGATTCAAGAGAAGCTTGCAGCAGCCTAAGGATCAGCGGAAAATCTCGGGTCAGATTGCTCGCACCCAGCAGTATTACTGGTTGATGGCGTTGCTGCTGGCTGTCAAAGGATTTGGTGAGGCTCATAAACAGTGGACACCGATTAGAATGGATTACAAAATGTTTCTAACTGCGTATCTGGGATCATAATCGACTATAATGAATCAGACAAATAAAAAAGCGATACTGTCCTCACAGTATCGCTTTGTTGAAAGAGTGCTAAAAGGTAAAGAATTCGTAATGATTATTCTTCACTTGCTTCAGAATCTGCTTCTTCTTCAATTGCAGCCGCTGAGAAGGTGGAGCAGACAGATCGTGCTACGGCGGAAATTTGATTTTCCTGCGGTGGATCCATCTTTACTTCATCATATTCTGCTTTTTCCAGAATGACATCAACGGCTTTTCGTTCACGGAGTTGTGCTTCCAAGTTTTCAATCATACCTGATTTTACTAGACGGGCACGAACGCGACGGGGGCTTTCCCCTTGCTGCATGGCCATATAGTAAATTTCCATGTCAACTTCATTCGGTTGCACTTCCAACTCTTCGGTGGCTGCAATTTTATCGAGCACAAAATGCTCTTTGAGAGCCTGACGAGTTGACGAAATTGCTTGCTGACGAATTTCATTTTCACGAGCCTGGATATCTTGTCGTGAAAATCCAGCTTGTTGCATTTCCAGAATTTCACGTCGCAAAGCATTTTCTACTTGTTTTGATACCAATGATTCTGGTAGATCCCAATCTGCAGATTCTGTGATTTTTCCCAGAACTTGTGAACGCGTTGATTGGCGTTGTTCATAGGTGACTTGTCGCTCGAGAATATTTTTCACTTCTTCTCGTAGTTCTTCTTCAGATGCAGCGCCCACTTTTTCAAGTACTTCTTCGTTGATTTCTGGAATCTGAATAAATTTGACACTTTTCACGGTGAAGACTGCATTTACTTTTTCTCCCCGCATCTCGATTTGCTCAGCTTCTTCAGAGACTTCAATTTCTGTTTCGCGGGTATCGCCAGTCTTGACTCCGTCCATTAATTTATCGAAGTCTTTTAATTCTGCATCTTGAAGACGGAATATGGGACGAAGAGGAACAACGATTTCACTGATCTCACTGAGCGGTTTGCCTTCATGCTCAAATTTGATCGAGAGATCAAGCAGGTCTTCGTTTTCCGCTGCACCCTCTCTTTCTTCCATTTCACCATATTGGCCTAGGAAGCGATTCAGATATTGATCTACGTCTTTATCCTCAACTGTACGAACCGGCCGTTCTAGCTTCAGGCCTTTATATTCGGGGAGCTTGAAATCGGGGCGAACTTCTACTTCAAATTCGAATTTGAATTCTCCCTCTTCGGGGATCTGAAGGGTTTCGACATCAATGGTTGGTTCGTTGATTGGATCAAGATCATTATCCTCTGCAACAAGCTCAAGACTTTCCATCAAAATCCGCTGCTTGACTTGATCAGTGAGTTCTTGCCGAAACCGTTTTTCAACAAGTTTTCGAGGAACATGACCGACACGAAAACCAGGAACAGTTGCCTGACCACCTAATTCAGAAACCGATTCGGAATAGAAATGGTCAATATCTGCTCGAGGGACAGTGACGGTAACATGCTTTTTGCAGGGACCAACCTCATCAATTTGGGCGGATACGGACATCTTGTACTCGCCATCCGCAGATAGGGCTTCTCCATCTGTTGTATCAGTTGTTGCGAGTTCGTCGGACACGGTCCAATCCTTTTCTTTAATGATGTGTAGGAAATAGCTTGTGGGGCATTGATCACGTCTTGCACTGAATCTAAGGGTAGCCAGTTGCAAACTACGACTTTGCTTCTTTAGTGATACTATTTAAAGTATTATAAGTGCCCTCATTTATTTTTAAGGGGTCTGCTTTTCTATCCCTTAAGATCATGCTTGCGAAAAAAAGAGCGGGTGAAGGGATTTGAACCCTCGACATCCACGTTGGCAACGTGGTGCTCTACCACTGAGCTACACCCGCAAGTTAACACGTACCTATTCACTTGTGAATTGCCTACCATTGGTAAAGGTACGAGATTCCTGTGGTTGAGATTATGTCTTGTAATTCTCTGAGGTCAAGAGTATGAGGCGAAGTAAATCATGGATATCAGTGACTTTTTTGATTTTTTGATCGGAATCAAGTTGCGATTC